>NZ_JAPCJA010000039.1:0-47204 GCF_027707745.1 Aeromonas sp. QDB23 | reverse complement strand
GCCGAACTCAGAAGTGAAACGCGGTAGCGCCGATGGTAGTGTGGCATTCGCCATGCGAGAGTAGGACACTGCCAGGCTTTAATTAAGCAATCACAGCAATGTGGTTGGTCGCGATACAACGTCAGGTTGTATTGGACAAAAGATTTAGATAGCGCACACAGTGCGGTCTTTACCGGTTAGTGTGCTGATATGGCTCAGTTGGTAGAGCGCATCCTTGGTAAGGATGAGGTCCCCAGTTCGACTCTGGGTATCAGCACCATGAAAGCAAAAGCCTCCCTGAAAAGGGAGGCTTTTTTGCATTTGTCTCTCGGCAAAATGCCACCATATCCTCTGCTGATCTCCATTTCTCGGGGTTTCATACTTCTCCATCACTCTTCATTTTTGTGGTTCGTTTGACCACAAAACCTATTAATTTCCCGATATTCATCGTGGTTTGATTGACGTAAAACGTTTTACATGTAAAATCCGGCGCGTTTTGCCTATTACGTGGAGAGAGAGCATGGCGCAGGATAATGAATACTGTTTGGGGGCGGTTCCCGCCAAGGGGCGCAAAGGTGTGCTGTCGCTGATGCTGGTGATGCTCGGCCTGACGTTCTTCTCTGCCAGCATGTGGACCGGCGGGGCGTTAGGCACCGGGCTGGTGTTCGATGACTTCATCAAGGCGGTACTGATCGGCAACTTGCTGCTGGGGATCTACACCGCCTGTCTCGGTTATATCGGTGCTTCAACCGGTCTCTCTACCCATCTGCTGGCTCGTTACTCCTTTGGGGTGAAAGGTTCCTGGCTGCCTTCGCTGCTGCTGGGTGGCACTCAGGTTGGCTGGTTCGGCGTTGGTGTGGCGATGTTTGCGCTGCCGGTGCAGAAGGCGACCGGTATCGATGTGAACTGGCTGATCGCCATTTCGGGCATTTTGATGACGGTGACCGTCTACTTCGGGATCTCCGCTCTGATGGTACTGAGTTTTGTGGCCGTACCGGCTATCGCACTGCTCGGTGGTTACTCGGTCTGGCTGGCGGTAACCTCGACCGGTGGCATGGCGGCGTTGCAGCAGGTGCAACCAAGCAATCCCATCGAGTTCACCACGGCCTTGACCATGGTGGTCGGTTCCTTCATCAGTGCAGGAACCCTGACCGCCGACTTTGTCCGATTTGGTCGCAAACCCTGGGGCGCCGTCATGATTACCATGGTGGCGTTTTTTTTGGGCAATACTCTGATGTTCATCTTCGGTGCAGCCGGTGCGGCCGTGACCGGTCAGGCTGATATTTCGGAAGTGATGCTGATGCAGGGACTGCTGATCCCCGCCATTCTGGTACTGGGCCTCAATATCTGGACCACCAACGACAACGCCCTCTACGCATCCGGTCTTGGTTTTGCCAACATAACGGGTCTCAAGAGCAAGCCGCTCAGCGTGATCAATGGATTGATTGGCACGGCTTGCGCCCTCTGGCTCTACAACAACTTTGTCGGTTGGCTGGCCTTTTTGAGTACGGCAATCCCGCCGATCGGTGGCATTATCATCATGGATTTCCTGCTCAATCGTGAGCGTTATCGTCAGTTTGCCGATCAGCAGTTCGAGACGGTGCGCTGGCAGGCGCTGGTCGCCACGGCAGTCGGGGTGGCTGTCGGAAAATGGCTGCCGGGCATAGTGCCACTCAACGCGGTATTGGGCGCCGCCTTCACCTATTTCATTCTGGTTCGCCTCACCCAGCGGCCGGTTCTGGTACAGGAAGCTAGCAAATGCTGATTCAACATATTCGTTTTGCCGATCGGGAAGGGTTGTGGCAGATCCGCTGTCAGGATGGGGTAATCACCGCCATCGAACCCCATGACGAACATGCCGTAGCTGGTCGGGTACTGGACGGGGAGGGCGGTCTTGTCATCGCGCCCTTTATCGAACCTCACATTCACCTCGATACCACCCAGACGGCGGGCGAGCCGAGCTGGAATCTCTCCGGCACCCTGTTCGAGGGGATCGAGCGCTGGGCCGAGCGCAAGGCGCTGCTGACCCATGAGGATGTGAAACAGCGCGCCATCCAGACACTGAAGTGGCAGATCGCCAACGGCATCCAGTTTGTGCGTACTCACGTTGATGTCTCCGACCCCAATCTGATTGCCCTGAAGGCGATGCTGGAGGTGCGGGAAGAGATGAAGGAGTGGGTGGAGCTGCAAATTGTCGCCTTCCCGCAGGAGGGGATCCTCTCCTACCCCAACGGCAAGGCCTTGCTGGAAGAGGCCCTCAAGCTGGGGGCCGATGTGATCGGTGCGATCCCCCACTTCGAGTTTACTCGGGAATATGGGGTCGAAAGTCTGCACTACATCTTCGATCTTGCGGAGAAGTATCAGGTTCTGGTCGATGTGCATTGCGACGAGATCGATGACGAGCAGTCCCGTTTCATCGAGACGCTGGCAACTCTGGCCTACGAGCGCGGTATCGGTCATAGAGTCACTGCCAGTCACACCACCGCCATGCACTCCTACAACGGCGCTTATGCTTCCCGTCTGTTCCGGCTGCTGAAGATGGCTGATATCAACTTCGTGGCCAATCCGCTGGTGAACATTCACCTGCAGGGTCGCTTCGATACTTATCCCAAGCGCCGTGGCATCACCCGGGTGAAGGAGATGCTGGAGGCGAACATCAACGTCTGCTTCGGCCACGACGATGTGTTCGATCCCTGGTATCCCATGGGCACTGCCAACATGTTGCAGGTGCTGCACATGGGGCTTCATGTCTGCCAGATCATGGGTTACGAGCAGATTAACGACGGTCTGAAGCTGATCAGCAGCCACAGCGCCCGCACCCTGAATGTGCAGGATCGCTATGGCATCGAGGTGGGCAAATCGGCCAACCTGCTGATCCTGCCCGCCGACAACGGCTTCGATGCGGTGCGTCGTCAGGTGCCGGTGCGTTATTCGATCCGCCATGGCAAGGTGATCGCCCAGACCCGACCGGCCCAGACCGAGATCGTGCTGGGTCAATCCGAGCCGATCGATTTTCGCCGCTGAGTTTTCAATCAGGGAGTGTGGCGATTAGTTCCGCCTCTGGGCACAAGGGCTGCCATTGCGCATAATGGCGGCCTTATCCTGAGGGAGTGACTCCATGCAAACCTGGTTATTTGTTGCTGCCGGCGGAGCCATCGGCGCCTGCCTGCGTTTCGGCATTGCCGAACTGATGGCGCTCCTGCTGGGCCGCCACTTCCCCTATGGCACTCTGGTGGTCAACGTGGTGGGCTCCTTCATCATGGGGGTGGCCTACGCCCTCATCAGTCACGGCCATATCGTCGAACATCCTATGAAGCCACTGCTGATGGTGGGGATCCTCGGTGCCCTGACCACATTTTCTTCCTTTGCCCTCGATACGGTGGTGCTGGCCCAACATGGCGCCTATCTGAAAGCACTGCTCAATATCGCGCTCAATCTCTTCCTCTGTCTGGCCATGGTAGTGCTGGGCATGCAGTTGGTTGCGAGCCGGGTTTAAGGTGTCCGGACGCCAGTGGCTCTGGTAAACTGGCGGCCATTCTTTGCTCTATGGGTGTTTAAGGGATGTCAGAACAAGCAACGACAACGCATTTTGGCTTTAAAACCGTGGCCGCGACCGAGAAGGAAACTCTGGTGGCCGGTGTCTTCCATTCGGTGGCAGCCAAGTACGATCTGATGAACGATCTGATGTCGTTCGGCATCCACCGCCTGTGGAAGCGCTTCACTATCGACTGCTCCGGTGTGCGCAAGGGCCAGAAGGTGCTGGATCTGGCCGGTGGTACCGGTGATCTGACCGCCAAGTTCTCCCGCATCGTCGGCGAGACCGGTCAGGTAGTGCTGGCGGATATCAACGACTCCATGCTGAAAGTGGGCCGTGACAAGCTGCGCAATCTGGGGGTCGCCAACAACGTCTCCTACGTGCAGGCCAACGCCGAGGCGCTCCCCTTCCCGGATAACCACTTCGATGTGATTACCATCGGCTTCGGCCTGCGCAACGTCACCGACAAGGACAAGGCGCTCGCCTCCATGTTCCGCGTGCTCAAGCCGGGTGGCCGTCTGCTGGTGCTGGAGTTCTCCAAGCCGGTCAGTGAAGTGATCGCCAAGCTCTATGACCTCTACTCCTTCAAACTGCTGCCGAAAATGGGCGAAATCGTCGCTAACGACGGTGAAAGCTACAAATATCTGGCAGAGTCCATCCGCATGCACCCGGATCAGCAGACCCTGGCTGGCATGATGGAAAATGTCGGTTTCGAACAGGTGGAGTACTTCAATCTGACTCAGGGTGTGGTCGCCCTGCACCGCGGTTACAAGTTTTAAGGTTGCCTATGCCAATCCCGATACAACTGGATGCCATGGTCACCGCGGTGATCGAAACCAGCCTCAACCAGTTGCTGGCGCTGGACAAACAGAGCCCGGAGAGGCTGCGCAAACTAGTGGGCAAGGTGCTCAAGCTGGAGCTGCGTGAACTCAAGCCGCTCTGGTTTGTCTTCTCCGAGCGTCGGCTGGATGTGCTGGCCCAGCATGAAGGGGAGGCCGATGCGGTGCTCAGCCTGTCGCTGACCGCCCTCGGTCTGCTGAAAGACCCGTCCGCCCTGACCCGCTATATCCGCGAGGAGAAGCTGGATCTGAGCGGCGATCCCCAGCTGGTACAGGCATTCTGCGTGCTGCTGGGCGAGCTGGATATCGACTGGGAAGAGGAGTTGTCGCGCTATACCGGCGACGTGCTGGCCCACACCCTGTTCAGCGGTGCTCGTCAGGCTCGTCGTCTGGTTGGTCGCGAACTGTGCCGCACCCGCAGCCAGCTGGCGGAATATCTGACCGAAGAGGCCCGCCTCGCCCCCGGCCCGCTGGAAGTGGCAAGTTTCAACGATGACGTCGAGGTGCTGGCCCAGCAGCTCAAGGCCGTCGAACTGCGGCTAGCCCGCTTCGAGCAGCAGGTGACCTGATGACCCCGAAGGAGTTCAAACGCCTCTATCGCATCATCACCATCCTGCTGGAGCGGGGCATCGACGAACTGGTGCCCGCCCGCTATCAACCCTGGCCGGGTCGTCTGGCCCGTCGCTCCCTGTTCTGGCTCAAGAACCAGCAACCGGATCTCAGCCGCGGTGCCCGCATCCGCCTCGCCTTCGAGGCCCTTGGTCCCATCTTCATCAAGTTCGGCCAGATGCTCTCGACCCGCCGCGACCTGCTGCCGCCGGATATCGCCGAGGAGCTGGCCCTGCTGCAGGACAGAGTGCCCCCCTTCTGTGGTCAGGCGGCGCGTCAGCAGATCGAGCTGAGCCTGGGTTGCCCCATCGAAACCCTGTTTGACGACTTCGACGAGACGCCGCTGGCCTCCGCCTCCATCGCGCAGGTGCATACCGCCCGCCTGAAGGAGAATGGCCGCGAGATCGTCATCAAGGTGATCCGTCCTGACATCGAGCCGGTCATCGAGGCCGACCTGCGGCTGATGCAGGCGCTGGCCCGTCTGGTGGCCCGTTTTGTGCCCCAGAGCGCGCGACTGCGCCCCATCGAGGTGGTGGAGGAGTATCGCAAGACCATCCTCGACGAGCTCAATCTGATGCGTGAAGCGGCCAACGCCATCCAGCTGCGCCGCAATTTCACCGGCTCCGAGGCGCTCTATGTGCCTGAAATCATCACCGATCTCTGCCGTGAGCAGGTGCTGGTGATGGAGCGCATCTACGGCATTCCGGTCTCCGATATACCGGCGCTTGAAGCCAACGGCACCAACATGAAGTTGCTGGCCGAGCGCGGGGTGGAGGTTTTCTTCACCCAGGTGTTCCGCGACAGCTTCTTCCACGCCGACATGCACCCGGGCAACATCTTCGTCTCCTATGAGCACCCAGAAAACCCGCTCTGGATCGGCATCGACTGCGGCATCGTCGGCACCCTCAATCGGGAAGACAAGCGCTATCTGGCGGAGAACTTCCTCGCCTTCTTCAACCGCGACTATCGCCGGGTGGCAGAGCTGCACGTGGAGTCGGGCTGGGTGCCGGCAGACACCAAGGTGGACGAGTTCGAGTTCGCCATCCGCACCGTGCTGGAGCCCATCTTCGAGAAGCCGCTTTCCGAGATTTCGTTCGGTCACGTGCTGCTCAACCTGTTCAACACTGCCCGCCGCTTCCATATGACGGTGCAGCCGCAGCTGGTGCTGCTGCAAAAGACCCTGCTCTATGTGGAAGGGTTGGGGCGTCATCTCTACCCGCAACTCGATTTGTGGCAGACCGCCAAGCCCTATCTGGAAAACTGGATGCACGAGCAGGTCGGGCCGAAAGCGGTGTGGAACGCCATCAAGGAGAAGGCGCCATTCTGGGCTGAGAAACTGCCGGAGCTGCCGGAGCTGGTCTATGAGACCCTGCGTCAGACCCGTCATCAGCAGCGTCATTTCGACCAGATGTTTGCCGAGTTCCGCCGTCACAGCCGTCGGCAGGGGCAGGCCCGCTACCTCTTAGGGGTTGGAGCCAGCCTGCTATTGGCGGGTGTATTCTTGCTGACCCAAAAACAACACATTGAGTGGGGACAAGCCAGTCTCGCCGGTGCAGCCCTCTGCTGGCTGGTCGGCTGGTTGCGAGCCCGTTCCCATTAATCAACAACCGCGCCGTCAGGCGCCTGTTCTGGAGAGAAAGTCATGGGTGGTATCAGTATTTGGCAATTGTTGATCATTGCAGTCATCGTGGTGCTGCTGTTCGGTACCAAGAAACTGCGCGGTATTGGTGGTGATCTGGGCGCGGCGGTCAAAGGGTTCAAGAAAGCACTCTCCGACGAGCCGGCCGATGCCAAGGCCGAGCAGAAAGATGCCGAGTTTCCCCCGAAACAGCTGAACGAAGCGGCCGCTCAGAGCAGTGAGTCCGCCAAGCAGAAAGACAAAGACCAGGCCTAAGCCATGTTCGATATCGGTTTTTGGGAGCTGGTCGTTATCGGTGTGGTCGCACTGGTGGTACTGGGGCCCGAGCGGCTGCCGGTTGCCATCCGCACGGCTACCCACTGGATCCGCCTCATTCGTTCGACCGCGAACTCGGTCAAGTCCGAGCTGGAGCAGGAGCTCAAGTTGCAAGAGCTGCACAACGACCTCAAGAAGGCTGAACAGCTGCAGATGAGCAATCTGAGCCCCGAGCTGCAGGAGTCCATCGAACAGCTCAAGGCGGCGGCCCAGTCGGTCAATCGCCCCTATCAGGTGGAGAACGAGATCCGTCCGCCGCGCCCCGAGCCGGTTGCCCAGGCTGAGCCTGCCACGCCGGTGGAGCCTGCAGTGCAGCTGAGCCACGACGTGCCGCCGGTCAACAGCCAGCGGGAGAGCGAGCCGGTGCCGGTCAGCGACTCCGCAGTAAAAGGGGAGGTGAAGCCATGAGTCAGGCCGAACAACCTCTGATCAGCCATCTGGTTGAGCTGAGAACCCGTTTGCTGCGCTCCATTTCCGCCATTCTGGTGGTGTTTCTGGGGCTGATCTACTTCTCCAACAACATCTACGACTTCGTGGCCCAGCCGCTGCTCAGCCAGCTGCCGGAAGGGACCAGCATGATCGCGACGGATGTGGCGACCCCCTTCCTGACGCCGATCAAGCTGACCCTGGTGGTCTCCTTCTTCGTGGCGATCCCCTATCTGCTCTATCAGGCCTGGGCCTTTATCGCCCCCGGTCTGTACCAGCATGAACGGCGGCTGATCATGCCGCTGGTCGCCTCCAGTGCCGTGCTGTTCTATGCGGGCATGGCGTTCGCCTACTACGTGGTGTTCCCGCTGGTGTTCGGTTTCTTCACCAGTACCGCCCCCGCCGGGGTGACGGTGGCGACCGACATCGCCAGCTATCTGGACTTCGTACTGACCCTGTTCTTCGCGTTCGGGGTAGCGTTCGAAATTCCGGTAGCCACTATATTGCTGTGCTGGACCGGTGTGACCACCCCCAAGAACCTGAAGGAGAAGCGTCCCTACGTCATCGTCGGGGTGTTTGTGGTCGGCATGCTGCTGACGCCGCCCGATGTCTTCTCCCAGACCCTGCTCGCCATCCCGATGTGGGCGCTGTGGGAGATAGGTCTGTTCTTCGCCCGCTTCTATGTGAAGAAAGAGGATGAAGAGCAACAGGAACAACCGGATGGGGAGAGCTGAGGCTCTGCTCGTCACCTGTTTGCCGGACGGCGAGAGGATGACGAAGTCCGCAGGAATAGCAGAACGAGGGGAGCTGAGGCTCCCTTCCTCTTTTCATGCTCCCGTTCGAGGCGTATGGTGTTGGCCCATCGAGTAGATGGTTTTCAAATACCTGATATGTCTTCCTTTTGTTCGGAACGTCTTATCCCATGATCGATATCGGTTTAAACCTGACCAGCAGCCAGTTCGCCGGTGAACAGCCTGAGCTGGTGGCCCGTGCCCGTGCCGCCGGGGTCGAGGCCCTGATCCTGACCGGTACCGATCTGGCTGGCAGCCGCGAGAGCGCCGGGTTGGCCGCCCGCTGGCCGGGCTACTGCTTCTCCACCGCCGGGGTGCATCCTCACGATGCCAAGAGTGTCGATGAGACAACCCTGCCCGCCTTGCGCGAGCTGGCGGCGCTGCCGCAGGTGGTGGCCATCGGCGAGTGCGGCCTCGACTACAACCGCGACTTCTCCCCCCGTCCGGTGCAGGATGCAGTGTTCGACGCCCAGCTGGCACTGGCCGCCGAGCTCGGGATGCCGGTGTTCCTCCATTGCCGTGACGCCCATGCCCGTTTCATCGAGATCCTCCGTCCCTGGCTGCCGAAGCTGCCGGGGGCCGTGTTGCACTGCTTCACCGGCTCCGATGAGGAGCTGGACGAGTGTCTGGCGCTGGGTCTGCATATCGGGGTGACCGGCTGGCTCTGCGACGAACGCCGCGGCCAGCTGCTGCGCGAACAGGTAGCGCGCATTCCGGCCGGTCGGCTGATGATCGAGACCGACGCCCCTTATTTGGTGCCGCGGGATCTGAAACCCCGCCCGAAACGCAACGAACCCGCTTTTTTGCCGCACATCGCCCAGGTGGTGGCGGCCTGTCGTGGTGAAGCGCCCGAGGCCTTGCTGGCCCATACCCGGGCCACCTCCGCCGCGTTCTTCCAACTTCCTCTCCAGGAGTGATTCATGGCTACAACTCTTCCGGGCGCCTTTCCGGGCCGCCGCCTGCGCCGCTTGCGCAAACATGATTTCAGCCGTCGTCTGGTGCGCGAGAACGTACTGACCGTCAACGATCTCATCTATCCGGTGTTCGTGCTGGAGGGGGAAAACCGTCGGGAAGCCGTTCCCTCCATGCCGGGGGTGGAGCGTCTCTCCATCGATCTGCTGCTGGAAGAGGCTGCCGAACTGGTAGAGCTGGGCGTGCCCGCCATTGCCCTGTTCCCGGTGACGCCGCTGGAGAGCAAGAGCCTGATGGCGGAAGAGGCCTACAACCCGAACGGGCTGGCCCAACGTACCGTGCGTGCCCTCAAGGCCCGTTTCCCGGAGTTGGGGGTGATCACCGACGTGGCGCTCGATCCGTTCACCACCCACGGTCAGGACGGCATCATCGATGACGAAGGCTATGTGCTGAACGACATCACCACCGAGATCCTGATCAAGCAGGCGCTCTCCCACGCCGAGGCCGGGGTCGATATCGTGGCGCCGTCTGACATGATGGATGGCCGCATCGGCGCCATCCGCGCGGCGCTGGAAGAGAGCGGCTTCATCAACACCCAGATCATGGCCTACTCCGCCAAGTACGCCTCCTGCTACTACGGCCCGTTCCGCGATGCGGTCGGCTCTGCCGGCAACCTCGGCAAGAGCAACAAGGCCACCTATCAGATGGATCCGGCCAACAGCAACGAAGCCTTGCACGAGGTGGCGCTGGATATTCAGGAAGGGGCCGACAGCGTGATGGTCAAGCCGGGCATGCCCTATCTGGACGTGATCCGTCAGGTGAAGGATCAGTTCGGCGTGCCGACCTTTGCCTATCAGGTGAGTGGCGAGTACGCCATGCACATGGCGGCGATCCAGAACGGCTGGCTGAAAGAGAAGGAGTGCATCATGGAGTCCCTGCTCTGCTTCAAGCGGGCCGGGGCCGACGGCATCCTCACCTACTTCGCCAAGCGCGTGGCACAGTGGCTGAAGGAAGATGCCCGTTAAGCGGATGTGTCCGAGCGTGTAACGGATAGAAAAGAGGGGAGCCGATGGCTCCCCTCTTTCGTTATTGATAGCTGATTACAGCTTGGTCCAGGCATCGCTCCAGGCAGAGCCAATCGCGGTTGATGCGAGTGGCTGAGGGAGCCAACGGCCCCCTCTTGCTTATGACCTGCTGATTACAGCTTGGTCCAGGCATCGCTCCAGGCAGAGCCGGTCGCGGTTGATGCGTAGTGGCTGAGGGAGCCAGCGGCCTCCTCTTGGTTATGACCTGCTGATTACAGCTTGGTCCAGGCGTCGCTCCAGGCAGAGCCGGTCGCGGTTGATGCGTAGTGGCTGAGGGAGCCAACGGCTCCCTCTTGCTTATGACCTGCTGATTACAGCTTGGTCCAGGCATCGCTCCAGGCAGAGCCGGTACCCGGTGCATAGTGGCTGGTAGAACCACCACACCAGCCGCTGTAGGGCCAGGGTTTGCACTCGAAGTTGCCACCGGCGTTGCTGACTCGATCACCCGCTTGGTAGGTGGTATTGGGGGCGTAGGCCGGGTAGTCGCCATCATTGCCGCCGTTGCCGCTCTCTTCGGCCAGGGTGACCGGGAAGCGCTGTACCACCGGCTTCTGGCCGTCAGCCAGACCGGTGATCACCACGTCGTAGCTGCCATCGGTGACGTTGTTGCCCTGCAGTACCAGCGTGCTGGTGCCGTTCACCTTGCTGCTGGTGGTGCCGTGGCTGCGGCCGTTCTGCTCCAGGGTCGCGGTGATCTGTACCGGGTTGGCGGTCGTCACGTTGAAACGGATGCTGACCTGACCGTTGACGATGGTGTATTCGGAGCCCATGGCGCTGACGGTGAAGTCGCTGCTGTTGATCACTGGCGGTTTGTTGCCACCATCGCAATCGCTGTCGCCCTGAACTTTCCAGACGCCCCAGTCACCGGTGGTGCCCGGCTCTTCATTCTGGGTCCACCAGCCTGCCAGCCAGTTCTTGCCGTTGTGGCTGACGATGTCGCCGCCCACGTAGACCTTCTTGGCATCCCAGCTGTTTTCACAGATGGCGCCCTGTTCCTTGACGGTCACGTTGCGCTGCTGGGTCACCAGCTGGCCTGCGCTGTCGCTCACCTGATAGGTGAGGGTGTAGCGACCAACCTTGTTGCTGTCGACGCTGCCGCTGACCTTGATCTGGGCGGTCAGATCGCCATCTTCTTCGTCATGGGCGCTGACACCGGTCATAGGATCGAAAGCGGTGCCCAGCTCCAGCGTGGTGTCGGTGACGCCGCTGAATACCGGCTTCATGCTGTAGACCTCGACGCTGCGTACCTGCTCGGTGACGTTGTTGTCGCGATCGCTCACCTTGTAGGTGAGGGGGTAGAGACCGATGCGCTGGCTGTCTACCGAGCCTTCAACCTGGATCTGGCCAGTCAGGTCGCCATCTTCCTTGTCGTTGGCGGTGACCCCGGCCAGCGGATCAAAGGCGGTACCCTGTTTGATGCGGGTATCGCTTACGCCGCTGAACACCGGCTTGCCGTTGTCGATCGGCGGGGTGATCTCCTGCTCGTGAATGAAGGGGCCGTAGCTCTTGATGAAGGATTCGTTGTAGGACTGACCGGCGGCATTGCGACCCATGTCCCAGTTGATGGACCAGGTCATCACGCCGCGCAGGGGCTGACCCTGATTCTTCAGCTGGTTGAAGGCATCGAACAGATCCTGCGGATTCTTGACGTAACCGGTGGCGGCGGCATCGATGTTGGTCGGGATGCCGAACACCAGCTTGTCGTGGGGGATCTTGTAGTAGCCGCGGGTGCCGTTGATCAGCGAGTCTGCGATGTAGTAGATGAACTCTTCTTTCAGCGCATCGTTGTTCTGGGCAATCCAGCCGATACCGTCGATCCAGATGCCATCGCCACCCTGGTTGTAGAACTGCGGGTTGATCCAGTCGTAGTAGCCTTCCAGCGCCCGCAGATAGGGGGTGTAGAGGCCGTTGGCGGTCAGGTAGGGGAACTCCGGCGCCATGGTGATGAGGAAGTTTTTCCCCTGGGCGCGGTAGTGATCCTTGACCAGACGCAGGGCGGCCGGGATCACGGTCTGGTTGTTGGCGGCGGTAACGGCAGCCTGCTCCAGATCGATATCCAGACCATCGAAGCCATAGGTCTCCACCAGACGGATGATCTCGTCGGCGAAGGCCTGCTCCTGACCGGTACGCAGTTCGATGTGCGCATCGGCACCACCCAGCGCCAGCAGCACGGCACGGCCCTGGCGGTTCAGCTCGGCGATTTGCTCGATGAACTGGCTTTCGCTCATGCCGGTGGCGGTATCCAGCTTAAAGGTCGGGATCGGATTGCTGCCATAGACCTTCATGAAGGAGACGTCGACCACGTTGTATTGCGGGTTGACCTGATCGAGTTTGACGCAGGGGGCGGTACCGCCCTGATAACCGGCGCCGCCGCACCAGTTGTGCCAGTAGCCGACCACTACGCCGGATTGCGGGTTGACCATGCTCTGGCCAGCGGTTGCTGCGTGCAGCATGGGGCTGGTGGCGCCGATCAGGCAGCCCAGCAGGGAGAGTTTGAACTTGTTCATCATTGCTCCGTACATTGCAAAAGGAGGCCCATCAGGGGATGGGCTTCGGGGGCAGCCCCGCTGTCATAGGAAAATCCCTTAGACCGGTGGCTTTGCGTGGTGGCCTTTCGAACCACCTTGCCTTTTTCACCCGACCTCTGTCTGGTACAGAGAATCAAGCAGCCCCAAATTAGCCGCATATGGTAGGAGGGGGAAGATAAATTAATCAATGTGCTCTTCTGTATGTCACATTTTGGAAAAATTTAATAATTCAATGTGTTCCATACGATGTTTGCTTAAATAACGCGATGCGCGACAAGGTGCCAACGCTGATGGCCACAGGCTTGGTGAGGACTTTGGCTATCACAATCGGCGCGAGCGAACTCCCGATTTGTCGCGCGGCAAATATGGGTCACAGGCCCGGCGGCTTGTGTCATGAGTTGACGCGCAGGGGGCAGGCGGAGCGCCGGTTGTGAGACGAATGGCAAAAAGGGGGCGGGAGTGTGATTCCAGCTTGATTATTGCATGGGTTGCCCACATGTTAGAAAGCCATACAGAGCTGCTAAAGCGGTCTGTTCAAGACCAAACAAGAGGTAACCGGGATGAATAACCCTTTGCTGACAATGGATTCGCTGCCCCCTTTCAGCCAGATCAAGCCGGAGCAGGTACAGCCTGCCGTGATTCAGGCGATTGCTGATTGCAAGCAGAAGATCAGCGATGTGCTGGCCCAGCGTGAACCCCATACCTGGGATAGCCTGATTGCCCCGCTGGAAGAGGTAAATGACCGCCTGTCACGGATCTGGTCACCGGTCAGCCACCTCAATTCCGTACTCAACAGCGAAGCACTGCGCGAGGCCCATGACGCCTGCCTGCCGCTGCTCTCCGAATTCCAGACCTATGTCGGTCAGCATGAAGGGCTCTATCAGGCCTATCTGGCCCTCTCCCAGAGCGATGATTTCCCGCTGCTGAGCGGCGCCCAGCGCAAGGAGATCCAGAATACCCTGCGTGACTTCCGCCTCTCCGGTATCGGTCTGCCTGCCGAGGCGCAGCAGCGTTATGGCGAAATTCAGGCCCGCCTCTCCGAGCTGGCCTCCCGCTTCAGCAACAACGTGCTGGATGCAACCCAGGGCTGGCACAAGCTGGTGGCCGATGAAGCCGAACTGGCCGGTCTGCCCGACAGCGTGCGTGCCGCTGCCCGTCAGATGGCCGAGCTCAAGGGTAAAGAGGGGTGGCTGTTCACCCTGGATATCCCCTCTTACCTGCCGGTGATGATGTACTCGGACAACCGCGAACTGCGTGCCGAGATGTATCAGGCCTTCACCACCCGCGCCTCCGATCAGGGCCCCAATGCGGGCAAGTGGGACAACTCCGCCATCATGAGCGAGCTGCTCACCCTGCGCCGCGAACTGGCCCAGCTGCTGGGCTTTGCCAACTATGCCGAGCTCTCCCTGGCCACCAAGATGGCGGACAAGACCGAACAGGTGGTGAGCTTCCTCACCGATCTGGCGGCCAAGTCCCTGCCGCAGGGCAAGGCCGAGTTGGAAGAGATCCGCGCCTTCGCCGCCGAGCAACACGGTCAGGGCGAGCTGGCTGCCTGGGATCTCGCCTACTACGCCGAGAAGCTCAAGCAGCACAAGTTCTCCATCTCCGACGAGCAGCTGCGCCCCTACTTCCCCGCCAGCAAGGTGGTGAAGGGGCTGTTCGAGGTGGTCAAGCGGGTGTTCGGCATGAAGGTGCGCGAGCGCCTCGGCATCGACACCTGGCACCCGGACGTGCGTTTCTACGACATCTTCGACGCCGAGGACGAGCTGCGTGGCAGCTTCTACCTCGACCTCTACGCCCGCGAGCACAAGCAGGGCGGTGCCTGGATGGACGTCTGCCTGGGTCGTCGCTACCGTCAGGATGGCTCGCTGCAAAAGCCGGTGGCCTACCTGACCTGCAACTTCAACGGCCCGGTGGATGGCAAGCCTGCACTGTTCACCCACAACGAAGTGGTCACCCTGTTCCACGAGTTCGGCCACGGCATTCACCACATGCTGACCCGCATCGACGTGGCCGGTGTCGCCGGTATCAACGGCGTGGCCTGGGATGCGGTGGAGCTGCCGAGCCAGTTCCTCGAGAACTGGTGCTGGGAGTCCGAGGCGCTGGCCTTTATCTCCGGCCATTACGAGACCGGCGAGCCGCTGCCTGCCGATCTGCTGGAGAAGATGCTGACGGCTCGCAACTTCCAGGCGGCGATGCAGATGCTGCGCCAGCTGGAGTTCGCCCTGTTCGACTTCCGTCTCCATCAGGAGTTTGACCCGGCCAATCCGGCGCAACTCCCGGCGCTGCTGGACGAGGTGCGCAGTCAGGTGGCCGTGATGACGCCACCGGCGTTCAACCGCTTCCAGCACAGCTTCTCCCACATCTTCGCGGGCGGCTATGCGGCGGGCTACTACAGCTACAAGTGGGCCGAAGTGCTCTCTGCCGATGCCTTCTCCCGCTTCGAGGAGGAGGGGATCTTCAACCCGGCGACCGGCCAATCCTTCCTGAAGAATATTCTGGAGAAGGGGGGCTCGAAGGAGCCGATGGAGCTGTTCCGTGCTTTCCGTGGTCGCGAGCCCAAGGTGGATGCCCTGCTCAGACACAGCGGGATTGCCGCCTGAGGCTGAGGGCCCCTTACCGCACTGAGCTTCAAGTAGATACTTTTTGCGGCATAGTGGGATCAAACCGTGATTTTTACGACAAAAAGGGACCTTTTGGTCCCTTTTTTCAAGGCTTTTTAATATCTTGCTGATTGCATATTTGCACTGCCCACGGCTCTTCAGTAGAGTCGTGTTCTAACCTTCAAGGAGAGAAAGCCACTTGCCATGAGGCGAGCACTCGATTCCGTCTATCAAATCATCTCCAGTCTGGCTCATTCGAGCGGCCAGGGATATTTCGATACTTTTGTGAGTGAAATCGCCGCTGCTGTGATGGCTGATGTCGTCCTGATCGCCAGCAGGGAATCAAATGCTTCCCATCTGACGGTGCAGGCTGCCTACCCCTCCTCCCTTGACCCCGATACCCTGACGCTGCCCCTGACTGACACCCCTGATGCCATTACCTGGCAGGAGGGAGAGGCCTGGTTCAGCGATCGTCTGTTGCAACTGTTCCCCGCAATGCCGCTCGCCGAGGCGTGGCAAGCCCAGGCCTACGCCGGGATTGCCCTCAAGGATGCGGATGGCGAGACCATCGGCGTCTGCTGCCTGCTCTATCACCAGCCGCAGGCCAATATGGGCAAGGTGATGGGGCTGCTCCGGTTGCTGGGGCCGCTGGCCGGGCGCGAACTGGCGCTGATGTTGCAGCGACAATTGCCACAACCTGTGCCCGATGCTCCCCAGCTGCTGCAGAGCATGCTGTTTCAGGCGCCGGTGGGGATCGGCAAGCTCGATCTCGCTGGCCGGATTCTCTGGGCCAATCCGGCCATCGAAAAGATGCTGGGTTATTCCCTCGACGAGCTGCTGTATCGCTCCATCTCCGACATCAATCACCCCGAAGATTGGCAGCGCAGTCTCGAATGTTACGAGCAGATCCACCGTGGCGAGCGCAGCAGCTTCACCCAGGAGAAGCGCTACTTCTGCAAGGGGGGCGAGATCCTGTGGGGGCGGGTAACCGTCACCCTGATCCGCGATGAGCAGCAGCAGCCGGACTACCTGATGGTGCTGCTGGAGAATATCGATCCTCTCAAGCGTCATGCGGAGCAACTCAAGCTCTCTCACCGGGTCTACGACAACCTCTCCGAAGCTATTCTGGTGTGCGATGCCGACAGCCGCATCATCTCGGTCAACCCGGCCTTCGAGCAGATCACCGGCTACAGCAGTGACGAGGTGCGGGGCCAGCGTCCCAGCATGCTCAAGTCGGGGCTGCACGATCAGACCTTCTATGCCGACATGTACCACGCGCTGGAGCGGGTGGGGGTGTGGCGTGGTGAGGTGTGGAACAAGCGCAAGAACGGCAAGCTCTATCCGCAGCAGCTGATGATCAGCACCCTGCGCGAAGCCGGCAAAATCCAGCAATATATCGCCATTTTCAGCGATCTTTCCCAGACCAAGGTGGCCGAGCAGAAGATCGCGACCCAGGCCAACTACGACAACCTTACCAGCCTGCCCAACCGCTGGCTGTTTGGCCGCTGCCTCACCCGCTTCTGCGAGCGGGGCGAGCGCTTCGCGCTCATGGTGCTCGACCTCAACAACTTCAAGGCGGTCAACAACAGCATGGATCACCATGCTGGCGATGCTCTGCTGCGGGAGGTCTCGGATCGACTGGTGAGCCGGGTGCGCACCGAAGATCTGGTGGCCCGCATCGGTGGCGATGAGTTCGCGTTCCTGGTGCCCGGCATCGTCACCCGCCGTCAGGCCGAGGTGTTTGCCAAGCAGGTGATCGGCAGCTTCGCCCGCCCCTTTATGCTGGCCAACCAGCATCTCTATGTGACCGCGACCATCGGCATGACTCTCTGTCCGGTCGATGGCAGCGAGAGCGACGAGCTGCTGCGCAATGCCGAACAGGCGCTGTTTGCGGCCAAGCGGCAGGGACGATTGCTCGGTGCCTACTGCTCATCCATGCGGGAAGAGGTGCGCCAGCGCCATCAGATGCAACAGGATTTGGCCGAAGCGATCAAGCTGGAGCAGCTGACCATGGCCTACCAGCCCATCTGGGACAACCGCAGCGGACGGGTCGCCAAGCTGGAGGCGCTGGTGCGCTGGTATCACCCCCAATGGGGACAGGTCTCCCCTGCCGAGTTTATTCCGCTGGCGGAAGAGGCGGGGTTGATTCAGGGGCTGGGTGCGCTGGTATTGTGGCAGTCGTGCCGGGATCTGGCGCGGTTGCAGCAGTCCGGCTTCCCGGATCTGCAGATGTCGATCAACCGCTCCACCATGGAGTTCCAGACCATTGACCCAGAGGCGAGCGAGTGGCTCAAGGTGATCCAGCACTTCGGGCTCGATCCTGCCGACATCGTCATCGAAATCACCGAGTCTCTGCTGATGGAGAGCAGCGATCAGCACAGGGTGCGGATCGATGCCCTGCGCGAGGCGGGCTGCAAGCTGGCCATCGATGATTTCGGTACCGGCTACTCGGCGCTCAACTATCTGCGTACCTTCCCGGTGGATCTGGTCAAGATCGACCGTTCTTTCGTGCGCCACATCCCTTTCAACGAGCAGGATCGGCTGCTGCTCGACGGCATCATCAACATAGTGCACAACCTCGGCATGCAGGTGGTGATTGAAGGGGTGGAGACCCGCGAGCAGCTCAACTTCCTCTGCCAGAAAGGGTGTGCCTTCACCCAGGGTTATCTGCTCAGCCGCCCGCTGGCCTATGATGACCTCACCGATTACCTCGCCCTCAACCGTCAGGGGATGAACCTCACTGTCGTGAGCTGATCCACCGCTTCTGTTATCATGGCCGCTTCTGTACGTGCCATGAGTTTGCCCCCTATGCCCCATATTCAGGTTTTCAGTGAAGTCCCCGCCCGTGATGGCGAGCTCGACGCTCTGCGTTTACGCCTTGCCGACGTGGAGTTTCCGGCCCCGTTTGCGCTGGTACTGACTGAAGAGAGGCTGGAACTGCGCAAGCTGGATGAGCCCAAGCTGGGTGCCGTCTATGTGGACTTCGTGGAAGGGGCAGTGGCGCATCGCCGCAAGTTTGGCGGCGGTCGCGGCCAGTCCATCGCCAAGGCGGTGGGGCTCAAGGCCGGTGCCACTCCGACCGTGGTGGATGCCACTGCCGGGCTGGGGCGCGATGCCTTTGTGCTGGCCTCCCTCGGTTGCAAGGTGACCCTGATCGAACGCAGCCCCGTGGTGGCAGCTCTGTTGCAAGACGGGCTGACGCGTGCGGCGCAGGATCCCGAGATTGGCCCCTGGGTCAGCGAGCGGATGCAACTGCTGCAGGGCCCGGCGGTGGACAACCTGCTGGCGCTGCCGGAGCGGCCCGAGGTGATCTACCTCGACCCCATGTTCCCTCACAAGCAGAAGTCGGCGCTGGTGAAAAAAGAGATGCGGGTGTTCCAGTCGCTGGTGGGGCCGGATCTCGATGCGGATGTCCTGCTGCCTGCTGCGCTCAAGATGGCTGAGAAGCGGGTGGTGGTGAAGCGGCCGGACTATGCGGGCTGGCTCAACGAGCACAAACCCAGTATGGCCATCGAGACCAAGAGCAACCGCTTCGATGTCTACGTGATGGCGGCGCTGGCCGCGGGTTAACAGCCGGAGTGAGCTGCGGATGCAAAAAAGGAGGGCCAACGTCATGTTGGCCCTCCTTTTTCGTAGCGGATTCAGCGGGTAGGCGCGAAGCGGATCAGCTTCTCTTCCCCTTGCCAGTTCAGGCGCAGGGTCGCCAACTCCGCCAGACTGAGCCGCTCGCCACTGTGCAGCAACAGATACTCGACCCCCTCGCTGGCTTCGATGGTGCGGATCTTGTCATCCCACTGGCGACCCTCGCGACTGGTGAGGATCACCGGCAGTTGCCAGCTGGCGGCAATTTCGAGCCAGTCGTAGAGATCGCAGCTGATGGGGTGATAATCCGGCATGATCGGCTCCAAAACAGCCAGGTTGCTGAGTCAGGCTTCCTGTACGTGGGTTGGCCAGCCCATCTTCTGCTGGCGTTCCACCTCGAGCCGCAGCTCGCTGGCGCGCAGGTAGTGTTCATCCATCCAGCCATTGGGCAGGGTCAGGGTCAGTGACTCCTCTTCTGCCTGCAGGGTGAAGCTGGGCACAGTGCCCTGGGTGCGGCGCATGCAGAGGATCAGCGCGATGCGCAGGATACGGGCCAGCCGGATCGCCTGACGACCGGTGACGGCACCCTGTTTCTCCAGCGGTTCCAGCTTGAATTCGTCCCGCTGGTTGAACAGCAGGGCCGACAACAGCTTCTTTTGCGCAGGGGTAAAGCCCGGCATGTCGATGTTGTCGATGATATAGGCGGCGTGTTGCGGCGCCTTCTTGTACTCGATACAGAGGCCGATCTCGTGCAGCAGCGCGGCATAACGCAAGATTGGGCGACCGTAGCGTTTCGAGAGTCGCCAGGTCGGTTGCAACTGGTTGAACGCCTCGACGGCGGTATCGCGTACCCGCTCGGCGTGCTCTTTATCCAGTTGATAGCGGCTGATCAGGCTGTCGGCGGTGCGATCCCGGGCATCACAGTCGTGATTGTTGCCCAGCAGACCGTAGATCAGCCCTTCACGCAGGGCCCCACCCGCGAGAGTCATGCTCTCGATATTCAGGGTTTCGAAGATGGCGATCAGGATGGCGAGGCCGGAGGGGAACACGGTCAGCCGTTCGGCCGCCAGCCCTTCCAGCTGCAGTCGGTCCAGCTTGCCGCAGGCGATGGCCTGACCCATCAGCTCCTGCAACTTCGGCAGGGTGACCCGTTCGCTCTTTCCTTGCGCCAGCATGATCTCTTGCAGCGCCTGTACCGTGCCGGAGGCGCCGACGCAGGTGCGCCAGCCGAGGGCGCGGTAATCTTCCGCCACCTTCTCCAGCACTGCCTTGGCGGCGGCAATCGCCTGCTCGAAGCGCGCCTCGGAGAGCTCGCCATCACCAAAGTGATTGTTGAGCCAGGTGACGCAGCCCATGTGCAGGCTGTTGAGCAGTTTCGCTTCGCTATGTTCGCCGATCACCAGTTCGGTACTGGCACCGCCGATGTCGATCACCAGCCGGTTGCCTTCCCCGGCAGAGGTCCAGGAGACCCCTTCATAGATGGTCTTGGCCTCTTCCTCGCCCGAGATGATCTCGATGCTGTGGTTGAGCACCCGTTCCGCTTCGCTGAGGAACTCATCGACGTTGGTGGCCAGACGCAGGGTGGCGGTACCCACGACCCGGATATTGTCGGCCGGAATGTCCTGCAACTGCTCGGAGAACAGACGCAGACAGTCCCAGCCCCGCTCCATGGCGGCGCGGTTGAGACGAAATTCCTGATCGAGCCCGGCGGCGAGGCGCACCTTGCGCTTGACCTTGGCGACGGTGCGCAGGGCACCGGCGACCTCGCGCACCACCAGCATATGAAAGCTGTTGGAGCCGAGGTCGATGGCGGCATAGAGAGGCGAGTTGTGCAACTGGGCCTGTCCTTAGCTCTTGCGTGGCGGACGACGACGGTTGTTGCTGTTGCCACCGCCCTGACGATCCCGCATGTTGCGGTTCACCGGCTGACGGTTGCGGAACACCCGTTTCGGCGGGGTCACGTCATCCAGCAGCGCTTCGCGATCATATTTGCTGACCGGAATGGCGTGGTGGATGTACTCCTCGATGGCCGGCAGATTGAAGGCATAGTCTTCACAGGCCAGGCTGATGGAGTGACCGCTCTTGCCGGCACGACCGGTACGACCGATACGGTGTACATAGTCTTCGGCATCGTCGGGCAGGTCATAGTTGAAGACGTGGGTCACGTCAGGGATGTGCAGACCACGGGCGGCCACGTCGGTGGCGACCAGAATATCGAGCGCACCCTTGGTGAAATCCTCGAGGATCTTCATCCGCTTCTTCTGCGGCACATCACCGGTCAGCAGACCGACGCGGTGGCCGTCGTTCTCCAGCCAGGCATGGACGTCTTCACAGACATGCTTGGTGTTGGCGAAGACGATGGCTTTTTCCGGCCACTCCTCTTCCATCAGGGAGAGCAGCAGCAACATCTTGTCTTCGTTGGAGGGGTAGAACAGCTCCTCCTTGATCCGCACACCGGTCATCTGCTCCGGCTCGACCTGCACATGTTCCGGGTGGTTCATGTGTTCGTAGGCCAGCTCCTGCACCCGCAGGGAGAGGGTGGCGGAGAACAGCATGCTCAGACGCTCGGTCGGGGCAGGCATGCGGCGGAACAGGAAGCGGATGTCCTTGATGAAGCCGAGATCGAACATGCGATCCGCTTCGTCCAGTACCACGACCTGAATGTTGCTCAGATCGATCACCTTGGACTTGAAGTAGTCGATGATGCGACCCGTGGTGCCGATCAGGATGTCGACGCCCTGCTCCAGCACGGCCAACTGCTTGTCGTAACCTTCGCCACCGTAGGCGAGGCCGAGTTTCAGGCCGGTAGAAGCGGCGATGCTGTCGGCATCGTTATAGATCTGTACTGCCAGTTCCCGGGTGGGCGCCATGATGATGGCTCTGGGTTGGTTAACCAGACGGGGCTTGGTCAGCGGGTGAGTCAGTAGATAGTTGAATGTCGCGGCCAGGAAGGCAATGGTCTTGCCGGTTCCGGTCTGGGCCTGACCGGCGAGGTCATGACCTTCTACCAGCAGTGGCAGAGACAGTGCCTGGATGGGCGTGCAATAGTGAAATCCCTTTGATTCCAGACCAGCCAGAACTTCGGGTTCGAGGCCCATTTGGGCGAATTTGTCGGTCGTTAAGTGTGTTTTGCTCATGGCGGTAGGTTATCAGGTTAGGCTTGCAATAATAAACAGGATCATTTCAAATAGGGCAACTATTGCCTTTGTTGATATGTCAATAAAGCCTTAATTACTGACTGGAGTTGGAGATGAGTGACAAGATTGTTCAGCTGAGCGATGCCAGCTTCGAGGCAGATGTAATCAAAGCCGATGGCGCCGTTCTGGTCGACTTCTGGGCCGAGTGGTGTGGTCCGTGCAAGATGATTGCCCCGATCCTGGAAGAAGTTGCCCAAGAGTACGAAGGTCGCGTGACCGTAGCCAAACTGAACATCGACCATAACTCTGATACTCCGCCCAAGTACGGCATTCGTGGTATCCCGACCCTCTTGCTGTTCAAGAATGGCGAAGTGGCAGCGACCAAGGTCGGTGCACTGTCCAAGACTCAGCTGAAAGAGTTCCTGGACGGCAACCTGTAATAATCAAAGAGGAGCGCATTGCAATAATGCGCTCCTTGTGTTTTATCACCTAGACGCTCACCCCGATTGGTGCTAATTTATCGCTCGTTTGCTAACCTTTTTGCCTGACTCTTTGCTAACTACAGCCTGGCAATCAAATCCGATCAGCATCAATCCAGCAGACTGTCTCCTCATTCAATCCTTGCTTACAGACTTTCACCACTATGAATCTGACTGAATTAAAGAACACTCCTGTGTCCGAGCTGGTCAAGCTTGGCGAATCCATGGGGTTGGAAAATCTGGCTCGGGCGCACAAGAAAGATATTATTTTTGCAATCCTCAAGGCACACGCCAAGGGTGGCGAAGATATCTTTGGCGACGGTGTGCTGGAAATCCTGACCGATGGTTTCGGCTTCCTGCGTAGTGCAGACGGCTCCTATCTGGCAGGCCCGGACGATATCTACGTCTCCCCGAGCCAGATCCGCCGCTTCAACCTGCGTACCGGCGATACCATCTCCGGCAAGATCCGGCCACCGAAAGAGGGCGAACGTTACTTCGCGCTGCTCAAGGTCAACGAGGTCAACTACGACCGTCCGGAAAACTCCCGCAACAAGATCCTGTTTGAAAACCTTACCCCCCTGCATGCCAACGAACGTCTGCGTATGGAACGGGGTAACGGCTCTACCGAAGATATCACCGCTCGTGTACTGGACCTGGCTTCCCCCATCGGTAAAGGCCAGCGTGGCCTGATCGTGGCGCCACCCAAGGCCGGTAAGACCATGCTGCTGCAGAACATCGCCCAGAGCATCGCCTACAACCACCCGGACTGTGAACTGATCGTTCTGCTGATCGACGAGCGTCCGGAAGAAGTGACCGAGATGCAGCGCATGGTGAAGGGTGAAGTGATCGCTTCCACCTTCGACGAGCCTGCCTCCCGTCACGTCCAGGTCGCCGAAATGGTGATCGAGAAGGCCAAGCGTCTGGTCGAGCACAAGAAAGACGTGGTGATCCTGCTGGACTCCATCACCCGTCTGGCCCGTGCCTACAACACCGTCATCCCGTCATCCGGCAAGGTACTGACCGGTGGTGTGGATGCCAACGCACTGCACCGTCCCAAGCGCTTCTTCGGCGCCGCGCGTAACGTGGAGGAGGGTGGCAGCCTGACCATCATCGCCACCGCGCTGGTTGATACCGGTTCCAAGATGGACGAGGTGATCTACGAAGAGTTCAAGGGTACCGGCAACATGGAACTTCACCTCTCGCGCAAGATTGCCGAGAAGCGCGTCTATCCGGCTATCGACATCACCCGCTCCGGCACCCGTAAGGAAGAGCTGCTGACCGCGCCTGACGAGCTGCAGAAGATGTGGATTCTGCGCAAGATCATTCACCCGATGGGTGAGATTGACAGCATCGAGTTCCTGATCGACAAGCTGGCAGCGACCAAAACCAACGACGAATTCTTTGACTCCATGCGGCGTCAGCAGAAGTAAGTCCGGTCACAAAATGACGAAACCGCGGCCCTGGTCGCGGTTTTTGTTTATCTGTTTTCCGGTCGCCCTAGTAGTATGAGATCCCGATGTCACAAGGATGGAGACGTCATGAAGCCTGTTTTCTGGTTGTTGCTGGGGTTGCTGAGCGCAATTCCGGCCTATGCGCAGGCTGCACCGGTTGCGGTGACCGCCGAGACGCTGCAGACGCACCAGCGTTATCTGGCGAGCCGTCTGCAACAGGGGCAATTTGCCGCCATCGACTCTCTGCTGGCGACCCTCAGCCGCGAGCAGCGGGAGTTCCTGCTGCTGCAACTACTGCGCGATATTCCGGCGGCCGAACCGGCCTCCCCCGCGTTGCAACAGTGGGTCGAGGCTCAGGCTGGCAAGGCCCCGAAGTGGCTGGTGGAGCAGCAGGTAGACGGTTTTCTGGTGCAGCAGCCGGTCTACGATTTTGCCGCGCGCGCCCGGCAGTTGCTGGGGGAGTGGCAGGTGCAGGCGCTGCAAGCCAGCTATCGCCGCCAGCTGGAGCTCGGCAATTTCCGCTTCAAGAGCATCTATTACCGTGGCAATCCCGCGCTTGCCCAGCAGCAGCAAGCCCTGCTGCGGGCCCTCGACACCCTGCCGCAGTCGGTCTGGATACGTGAAGCGCGCCAACTGGCGGCGCAGAATATCTATCTGCCCGACAACCGCCTGCTGCTGTATCTGTTGCAAGGTACCGGTGAGCCTGCGCTGTATGTCCGCTTGTGGCACCGGCCGGTGGATCAGGATGCACTCACGGCGTTGCTCACCATCAACCGTTTCCATCAGGGCAATGTTGCCAGCGACCTGCTGATCGCCGCCAGTGACAATCCCGGATTGAAAGCATCGGCCCTGCGCCAGCTCAGTGCGCTCTCGCCCTTGCCGCCGCAGGCCCAGAAATACCTGCTGGCCGAACTCTCCAACCGCCAATACGGCGCACTGGTGGCCGGTCTGTTGATGGAGGTGGACGAGCCCCAGCTGCTCTCCGCGCTGGCCAGACGCCTCGGCCAGCGTGACACGCCCCCCATTGCTCCGAGCCTGCTGCCCGATTCGGGTACACCCGATGGACGGCCAGGGTTATAATGCCTGACCTCCTGAACCCGGTTGGGAACTTGCATGAAATACAAGGATTTGCGTGATTTCATCGCGCAGCTGGAACAAAACGGACAACTCAAGCGCATCACCCGCGAGATAGATCCCTATCTGGAGATGACCGAGATCAGCGATCGCACCCTGCGTGCGGGTGGTCCGGCTCTGCTGTTCGAAAATCCCAAAGGCTACACCATGCCGGTGCTGACCAACCTGTTCGGCACGCCGGATCGGGTTGCCATGGGCATGGGCCAGCCCGATGTGGGTGCCCTGCGTCAGGTCGGGGTCTGGCTCTCCTATCTGAAGGAGCCCGAGCCGCCCAAGGGATTCAAGGAGCTGATGGAGAAGCTGCCGATCTTCAAGCAGGTGCTCAACATGCCGACCAAGCGCCTCTCTTCCGCCCCCTGCCAGCAGGTGGTGCAGGAGGGGGATGCGGTCGATCTCGACCAGATCCCGATCCAGCACTGCTGGCCCGGCGATGTGGCGCCGCTGGTCACCTGGGGTCTCACCATCACCCGCGGCCCTTACAAGAAGCGGCAGAACCTCGGTATCTACCGTCAGCAGAAGATCGCCAAAAACAAGCTGATCATGCGCTGGCTCGATCACCGCGGCGGTGCCATCGATTTTCGCGAGTGGCAGGAGGCCCATCCCGGTGAGCGGTTCCCGGTGGTGGTGGCGCTCGGTGCCGATCCGGCGACCATTCTCGGCGCGGTGACGCCGGTGCCGGATACCCTCTCCGAATATGCCTTTGCCGGTCTGCTGCGCGGCAGCCGTACCGAGGTGATCAAGGCCATCAGTTGCGATCTGGAGGTGCCCGCCAGCGCCGAGATCGTGCTGGAAGGCTATCTGGAGCCGGGTGAGCTGGCGCCGGAAGGGCCCTATGGCGATCACACCGGTTACTACAACGAGGTGGACGAGTTCCCGGTCTTCACCATCACCCACATCACCAAGCGGCGCGATGCCATCTATCACAGCACCTACACCGGCCGTCCGCCCGATGAACCGGCAGTGCTGGGGCTGGCGCTGAACGAGGTGTTTGTGCCGCTGCTGCAGAAGCAGTTCCCCGAGATTGTGGACTTCTATCTGCCGCCGGAGGGGTGCTCCTACCGGATGGCGGTGGTCACCATCAAGAAACGTTACCCGGGCCATGCCAAGCGGGTGATGCTGGGGGTCTGGTCCTTCCTGCGCCAGTTCATGTACACCAAGTTCGTGGTGGTGTGTGACGATGACGTCAACGCCCGCGACTGGAAGGATGTGATCTGGGCCATCACCACCCGGATGGACCCGGCACGGGACACCACCCTGATCGAGCACACCCCGATCGACTATCTGGACTTCGCCTCGCCGGTCTCCGGTCTCGGCTCCAAGATGGGGCTGGATGCCACCAACAAGTGGCCGGGCGAGACCAATCGGGAGTGGGGTCAGCCCATCGTGCAGGACGAGGCGGTGAAACAGAAGGTCGATGCCATCTGGGATGATCTGAAGATCCTCGACTGAGGCAAACATGGCTGCTTTGTTGCATTTGCTGCAAAAAGTGATGCGATCCGCAGTTATTTGAGTATTCTCGACTGACGGGGCCAGGGCTGCTGGTCGTCACTCCATAGTGAAACAATGAGCGAAGCGGGCCGAGCGAGCCCGCCACAAGGACAAGAATGCAACGTATCAAATGCCGCGTAGAGGAACTGCGCGAATATGTCGACACCATCTGGCATGTGGCCCTGGCGCCGCAGCAAGCGATCAGCTTCAAGCCGGGCCAGTATCTGCTGGTGGTGATGAGCGATTCGGACAAGCGCCCCTTCTCCATCGCCAACTCGCCGACTCGCCCGGGCGTGCTGGAGCTGCAGATTGGTGCCACCCCGGAAAATGCCTACGCCGGTCAGGTGCTGGCCCGCATGCGCGAGCAGGGCGAGATCGAGGTCGAATTGCCGGCTGGCAAGGCGTTCCTGCGCGATGAATCCCCTCGTCCGCTGATCCTGATGGCGGGCGGCACCGGCTTCTCTTACGCCCGCTCCATTCTGGAGTATCTGATCGACACGGGCAGCAAGCGCCCGGTGTTCTTCTACTGGGGTGTGCGTCAGGCTCACTGGCTCTACGAGCTGGAGCAGATGCAGCAGTGGGAGCGTGACTACGCGCCGCTCACCTTTATCCCGGTGGTGCAGGAGCCGGACGCTGACTGGACCGGCAAGAGCGGACTGGTACACAAGGCGATCATGGATGACTTCGTCAGCCTCCACGACTACGACATCTATGTCGCCGGTCGCTTCGAGATGGCGGGTGCCGCGCGGGAGGAGTTCAAGATCCTCGGTGCCGAGCCGGAGCGCATCTTCGGTGACGCCTACGAATTTATCTGACGGGATCCCCGTTTGGATGATGGAGCCCCCGGTTTTGCCGGGGGCTTTTGTTTTTTTCGCCTGCGGCCATAAAAATGGCGTCAAATGGTGCATGTATAGCCGCATTATCTCGTGATTTTTCGTCATTCTGGATATGAATGGCTACTAATCAGCCGTGGCTAGTGGCATCTTTGTGAAGATTGTCAGCAGGCAGGGTAAGGATATCCGTAGTGATAGCGCAAGGAGAGGTCGGGTTGGGCGAACAGGGCAGGATATCGGCAACGGATGACAAGGCGGTGGGCGGCGCTGCGGAGCGGGGCGCGACCCTGTTCCCGTGCTCTCATGGTGGTGACCTGGCCCGTTTGCAGGCCGAAATCGCCGCGCTGAAACATGAAAACGGCCTGC
The DNA here is from genome assembly GCF_027707745.1 of Aeromonas sp. QDB23. Lineage (NCBI taxonomy): Bacteria > Pseudomonadati > Pseudomonadota > Gammaproteobacteria > Aeromonadales > Aeromonadaceae > Aeromonas > Aeromonas sp. QDB23. Next base: position 19,473 of record NZ_JAPCJA010000039.1, on the reverse strand, counting down.
TGCAGGAGAAGCTCAACGCCGCCCTCGATGGCACCGGCATCTGCCTCTGGCAGGGCACCATCCCCACCGGCGAGCTGCGGGTCTTCAATCTGCAGAACTTTCAGGTCGGAGACATGGCTCCCCATTTCGAGCAGTGGAGCGCCAAGCTCCATCCCGATGATCGCGCCCATGCCATAGACAGCTATTTCGCCCACCTTGAGGGCAAAACCCCCTTCTACGAGGCCGAATACCGCACCGTTAGCCCGGCTGGCGAGATCACCTGGCTGTGGGATCGGGGCCGTGTCGTCGATCGGGATGGTGATGGCAAGCCGCTGCGGATCATGGGCGCCCATATCGATATCACCCAGCGCAAGGCCTATGAACAGCGGCTGGCCGATCGCGCCAACAGCGACGCCCTCACCGGGCTGCTTAACCGACAGGGATTTGGCAAGGCGTTCGCCCAGCAGAAACCGCAAGGGGCGGGGGCGCTGCTCTTTATCGACCTGGATGATTTCAAGGGGATCAATGACCAGCTGGGCCATGCCTGCGGTGATCAGGTGTTGCAGCAGATGGCGGACTGGTTGCGCCTCATCATGCCCGGCTCGGCGCTATGCGGCCGTTACGGCGGCGACGAGTTTGTGGTGCATCTGCACAGGGATGTTTCGCACCATAGGCTGGCGCAACTGGCCGATGCGCTGATCAGCCGGATGCACGGCTATGTACCCAAACCCGGCTGCTCGCAACGGGTGGGACTGAGCATCGGCATCGCGTTATGGGAGGGGGAGGCACTGACCTTCCGGCAGGCGCTGGAGGTGGCCGACAGGGCCATGTACGAGGCCAAGGCGCGCGGCAAGCGAGCCTGGTACCTGCTTCAGATGTGATCGCGTTGACAGAGTCAGTCCAGAGCAAAAACCCCAGCCGAGCTGGGGTTTCTGTTATTCGCCTTTGGCGCCGAGCTGTTGCTCGAGCTGAGCCAGCTTGCTTTCGAGGGCGGCCAGTTTTTCCCGGGTACGCAGCAGCACCTTGGTCTGCACATCGAACTCTTCGCGGCTGACCAGATCCAGCTTGCCCAGCTGGGCTTGCAGTACCTGACGCATCTTCTTCTCGGCCTCTTCACCCATGCTGCGAATGCCGGGCGGCAGGGAGTTGTGCACCTGCTTGGCGATCTCTTCCAGTTTCTTCGGGTCGATCATGATGTCCTCCTTAAGCGTTGGCGGACATTCTACCGACAATTCCCTCACTTTGCCGAGATCGCGGCGGCTTTTTAGTCGTGACGATGGCTGCTGGCTGGTCGGGTCTGGTTAATCCTCCGCTGTTGTTACCCTTGCGCCCCCTTGTTGACGTAAAACCTTGATTTTCGCCACAAACCTGAGCGAAAGATGACCAACATGAGTCTCGTCGATTGTTGGTTTTATGTTAACTTTGTGCGGTCGAAGCGGTGAATGCTTCGTTGGTTTGTGATGGACAACAACCTATAAAGAGAACAAAAAATGAAGAAGAAGCTAATTTATGCCGCCGTGCTCAGCGCCCTGCTGGCCGGATGTGGTGGGGATGACAACAAGGGAGATACCACCAGCTCCCTCGACTACGCCCTGAGTGGCGCCACTGGGATTCGCCCGAGCGTGCTGGCCCCCCGTGCCAGCGATGGCACCCTGAAGTTTTCGACCGAGACTGCGGATCTGTCGAACCCGGTGTCTACCCTCTCCACCCTGGATGGCTGGTCTACAACGCAACCTGTCCAGCTGGTACCGGCGACCGTGACCGGTGTCTCTGTGCCAGCACCTGCGGCCAGCGAGTACGCCTCTGCCGTTGCGCCCCTCTATCTGCTGGAGCTGGTGCTGGATCCGGTGACTCAGCGACCTGTCGGGGTGAAGAACAACAAGCCTCTGACCTATGGAACCGACTTTGTGGTGAGCGATGGCGGCGGCAAACTCAATCTGGTTCCGCTCAAGCCGCTTAATCCCTCTTCTTACTACATGATTGTGGCGACCGATTCCCTCAAGGACAGTCGCGGCACCCCCCTCAAAGCGGGGGGGGATTACAGCAACTTCAAATCGGCTGCTGGCGCAACCACGCAGGAGCAGACCATCAACGGCCTGATCTCGCTGCAGGAAGGTCTGTTCAAGGCGGCCACCGGGATCACCAGCGATCGGGTGATCTTCTCCGACTGGTTTGCCACCCAGTCCGGTGCCGATGTGCTGCTGGCGGTGAAGAGTGCCGCCGCTTCCGTGTTGAAGAGCCCGAGTCTGGACGCCGCTTCGCTGTGGAAACAGGATGCCAGGGGCAATACCAGCTTGCCGGCAACCTATACCATCAGCAGCCTTAATGGCGGCGTGGATTTTCTGACCCAGCTGGCTGCTGAGCCATTCCTGCCGCAGGATCAGAAAGATGCATTGAGTGCCGCCTTTGGTACTGGCATGCCGCTTAACGGTGTTGCCCAGTTGACCAAGGTTTACACCGGCACCGTCAAGCTCCCTTACTTCCTCTCTACACCCGCGCTGGCTGGCTCCTGGGACAAGGCCAAGACCCAATCCTGGCATGGTGCCATGCCCAGCCTCTATGCCATCGCCAACGCGCTGAAAGCGGGCGATACCGAGGTGATCGGTGGACTGGTCGGGGCGGGGGTGGACCCGGCACTGCTGGGTGAGCTGATCGCCGACCCGAGCCGTCAGAGTGAATTGCTGACCGAGGCGAGCAAGCTGATCGGGGTGACCCTCACCTCCGGTGGCAAACCGCTGGATGCCGAGCGCAATATCGGCCGTTTCAACCCGCTGCCGGCCCTGACCGAAGTGCAATCGGTACCGTTGCGGATCTTTGCCGCCGGGCCGCTGGCCAATGTCACCGATGTGATCATCTATCAGCACGGGGTCACCTCCATCAAGGAGAACGCCTATGCGCTGGCACTGGGCCAGATCGGCGCTGGCGCCACAGCCAGCAAGAGCTTCGCTGTGGTAGTGATAGATCATCCGCTGCACGGTGAGCGTGGCTATGCCCTGAGTGGCAGCACGGATACCGTCACCACCTCCGAGAATCCGACTCCCTACCTGAATCTGGGCTATCTGACGGTGGCGCGGGACAACCTGAAACAGAGCGTGGCCGATCTGCTGGGACTGCGACTGGCCGTCGGTCTGGCCAATGCCAAGGGGCTGGGTGGCCAACTGGGCGGCGCCGGTCTGAAGGTACATTTCCTCGGCCACTCGCTGGGGGCAATTGCCGGAGCCAATCTGCTGGCGGTCGCCAACCAGACCACCGGCAGTGCCCTGGCTGATGCCCTGTTCAAGTTCGATACCGGCGGTCTGGCGATGCCGGGTGGCGGCATAGCGCCGTTGCTGCTCAACTCGCCGAGCTTCGGGCCGACCATCAAGATGAGCGTGCTCACCTCGGGCAGTCCGGAGCTGAAAGCGAGCTTTACCACCTATGCACCGAACTGCAAAACGGCTGCCGCCACTTGCTTCGTCAACGAGTTCCTGCCCAGTCTGGATGCGGCCACTCAGGCGGGGGCTGCGAGCACCTTGCAGAGCTATACCTTTGCCGCCCAGTCAGTGCTGGACTCTGCCGACCCGATCAATCTGGGCAGTGGCGTCGCCAAGAGCTTCCCGCTGTTCGCCACCGAAATTGTTGGCGATGGTGCGCTCAGCTTGCCGGATCAGGTGATCCCCAACAGTATCGCCTCCGCGCCGCTGGGTGGCACCGAACCACTGTTCCGGGTGCTGGGTTTGCAAGAGCTGAAGGGTTCCGGTGTGCTCCCGGCGGGTCACCATGCTGCACGCTTCTTGAAAGGGGGCCATAGCTCGCTGCTGGCCCCTGACGAGAACTTCGATCAGGCTGGCGCGGTCACTACCGAGATCCAGACCCAGTTCGCCAGCTTCTTTATGAGTGGCGGTGCGGCGGTCAAGGTAACCGATGACACCCTGATCAAGCAGTAACTGCCTGTCGTGTAAAAAACGCCGCCCTTCGGGGCGGCGTTATTGTTTCTGCGGCAACTGAAAAATCAGCCCGGCTGGTGGTTGCGATCCAGCCAGCCTTGCAGCAGACCGACCAGTAGACCGGTCAGGTGGGCGATATTGGCGGTGCTGGTGCCGAGCATGTCGAAGAAGCCGAGTACCATCCAGAACAGCATAAAGCCCATCAGCGCCGGTGGCAGAGTCAGGCCACAGGCCGGTTGCAGCTTGCTGCGCAGCCAGCAGTAGCCGAGCAGGGCATAGACCACGCCGGAGAGGCCGCCAAACAGCGGGCCGCTGGCGAAGAACTCGGCGATGTTGGGCAGGGCGGCGCCCACCAGCAGCAGGATCAGCAGCTTGCCGCTGCCAAGACGCTGCTCGATCTGGCCGCCGAGATACCACCACCAGAGCAAGTTGAACACCAGATGGAGCACCGAGAAGTGGATGAAGGCCGGGGTAAAGTAGCGCCATGCCTGCCAGTCGGTGAACTGGGCCAGGGTCGGGTGGAACGCCAGCTCGTCGTAGATGGGCAGGCCGATGGCATCGATGCCGTAGACGGCGAGACAGGCGATGATCACCACCAGCGTCAGTGGCCCCGCCTGATGAAGGAAATCGGTGACGGGATCTGTCATCCCCTTGCTGTAGTCGATGCGGGCATCGGCCCGGCCGGACTGCCAGGAGGCTTCCATATAGCGAGGGTGGTTCGGCTCGGCGAGGAAGCGTTTCACCTCCAGCTGGGCCTGGGCGAGGCGCTGCTCGTCTGCCAGCCAGATGGTGACCCCCAGCTCGGACTGGGTCAGCTCGCAGGAGATGCCCAGCGTCGCCAGATAGTCCACCAGCGCCTGCGCCATGCGGGCGTTGTCGAGCACCAGCAGCTGGATCATGCTTCGCCTGCCTCGATGGGAAACTCCCGGCGCCACGCCTCGAAGCCGCCATCCAGACTGTAGACCTCGTCGTACCCCTGTTGCAGCAGGTACTGGGCGGCGCCCTGACTGCTATTGCCGTGGTAGCACATCACGATGACCGGGGTATCGAAATCCACTTCATTCATAAAGCGCACCAGCGTGCCGTTGGTGAGGTGGAAGGCGCCGACCGCATGAGCTGTCGCGAAGGATTGCGGGTCGCGAATGTCCACCAGGCGGGCTTCGCCTGCACTCAGTTTCTGGTGGGCATCATGGGCATTGATATGGGCAAACTGGTCCATCTGGATGTCCTGAGAATAGGTTGATTGCCGGTCAGTGTACCGCAAGCTTGGGCGCAAACTAACCCCACAAAAGATAAGGGAGCCTGTGGCTCCCTTGTCGATATGGCATGCTGCTCAGTGGGTTAACCGCCGAGATAAGCCTGTCGCACCGCCGGGTTGGCGAGCAGTGCCGCTCCCGTATCCTGCAGCACCACGCGGCCGTTCTCCAGCACATAGCCGCGGTCGGCCAGCTTGAGCGCCTGATTGGCGTTCTGCTCCACCAGAAAGATGGTCATTCCCTTCTGGCGCAGCTGCTCTATGGTGTCGAAGATCTGCTGGATGACGATGGGGGCCAGCCCCAGCGAGGGCTCATCCAGCAGCAGCAGGCGCGGCTTGCTCATCAGGGCGCGGCCGATGGCCAGCATCTGCTGCTCGCCGCCGGACATGGTGCCGGCGCGCTGCTCCAGTCGCTCATGCAGGCGCGGGAACAGGGTAAACACCTGATCCAGCAGGTCATGCTGCTCGGCCTTGTCGACAAAGAAGGCACCCATCAGCAGGTTCTCCTCCACCGTCAGACGGGCAAAGATGCGGCGCCCCTCCGGTACCACGGCGATATCCTTGCGCATGATGCGGGCGGTGGAAAGATCGCTGATCTGCTCCCCCTCGAACCAGATGGAGCCGCTGCTGGGCTTGGGTTCGCCGCAGAGGGTCATCAGCAGGGTGGTCTTGCCGGCGCCGTTGGCACCGATCAGGGTGACGATTTCCCCCTCTTTCACCTCGACGCTGACGTCGTGCAGTGCCTGAATTTTGCCGTAGTGGGTCGATATGTTGCGAAGTTCTAACATCCTGTGTTCCTTACGACTCGCCCAGATAGGCCTTGATCACTGCCGGATTGTTACGGATTTCGTCCGGCTTGCCGTGGGCCAGCGGCGTGCCCTGACTGACCACGAAGATGCGGTTGGAGATACCCATTACCAGCTTCATATCGTGTTCGATCAGCAGCACCGAGACCCCGAATTCGTCCCGCAGGCTCATGATGAGCTCATCCAGCTCGTCGGTCTCCTTCGGGTTGAGGCCGGCAGCCGGTTCGTCCAGCATCAGCAGCTCGGGGCGGGTCGCCATGCAGCGGGCGATCTCGAGCCGGCGCTGCTGACCGTAGGCCAGGTTGCCGGCGGTGCGGTTGGAGAGATCCTTGAGCCCCACCTTATCCAGCCAGAAGGCGGCCTGCTCCAGCCCCTCCTCCTCGGCACGGCGGAACGAGGGGGTCTTGAACAGTCCGGCCAGAAAGCCGGTGTTGAGGTGCCTGTGCTGGGCCACCAGCAGGTTCTCCACCGCCGTCATCTCCTTGAACAGCCGGACGTGCTGGAAGGTTCGCACGATGCCCTTGCGGGCGATGAGGTGACCGGGCAGCCCCTGGATCTCCTCACCCTTGTAACGGATGGTGCCGCCGCTCGGGCAGTAGAAGCCGGTCAGGCAGTTGAAGATGGTGGTCTTGCCCGCGCCGTTGGGGCCGATGATGGAGATCACCTCGCCCTTGTCGATATCCAGCTTGACCCCGTTGACTGCCAGCAGGCCGCCGAAGCGCATCGATAGATCAGAGACTTCCAATAACTTCTGAGTGGCACTCATTTTTTCAGCTCCCTATTCAAGGTGGAGCAAGTCACTGCCAGCAATCCAGCCACATTGCGCATCGACAGATCAGAGACGTCTATGAACTTCTGATGAGTGCTCATTTCTTCAACTCCAGATGCGGACGGGTCATCGGCAGCAATCCTTGTGGCCGCCAGATCATCATGAACACCATCAAGAGGCCGAACATCAGCATGCGGTACTCGTTGAACTCGCGGGCCAGCTCCGGCAGCACCGTCATCACGATGGCGGCCAGCACCACCCCGATCTGGGAGCCCATGCCACCCAGCACGACGATGGCAAGCACTATGGCCGACTCGATAAAGACGAAGGATTCCGGGCTGATAAAGCCCTGCCGCGAGGCAAAGAAGCTGCCTGCGAAACCGGCAAAGGTAGCGCCGATGGTGAAGGCGGTCAGCTTGATGATGGTGGGGTTGAGCCCCAGCGATTTGCAGGCGATCTCGTCTTCCCGCAGCGCTTCCCAGGCGCGACCCAGCGGCATCCGTAGCAGGCGGTTGATGACGAACAGGGTCGCCACCACCAGCACCAGCGCCATCAGGTAGAGGAAGATCACCTTGTGGTTGGCGTTGTAGGTAATGCCGAAGAAGTTGTGGAAGGTATCAAAGCCGCCATCCTTGACGGTGCGGTTGAATTCCAGACCCGCGAGCGTCGGTTTGGGGATGCCGGAGATCCCGTTCGGGCCGCCGGTCAGGGTGGTCATGTTGTTGAGCAGGATGCGGATGATCTCGCCAAAGCCCAGGGTGACGATGGCCAGATAGTCCCCCCGCAGCCGCAGCACCGGGAAGCCGAGCAGGAAGCCGAAGGTGGCGGCCATCAGCCCGGCGATGGGCAGACACTCCCAGAAGCTCAGCCCGAAGTAGGTGTTGAGCAGGGCATAGCTGTAGGCGCCGACCGCGTAGAAGCCGACATAGCCGAGATCGAGCAGACCGGCGAGGCCGACCACCACGTTCAGCCCCAGCCCCAGCATGATGTAAATCAGGGTGAGGGTGGCGAGATCGATGGCGCCGCGAGAGGCCATAAAGGGCCAGCTCACCGCGAACAGCAGCACCAGCACGGCGGTGAGGTTATAGAGCTTGGGCGCCTCTTCCGGGCTCGGTAGCACCAGCTTGGTGAAGCCGACCGAGAAGCCGCTGATGGAGGCCTGAAACAGCCGGCTTATCTGGCCGCGCAGCATCTGGAACCAGAACACCAGGGTGGCGCCGCCCAGTAGCCAGGCCAGCGACACATCGAGGCGGCTCACTACCAGTAGGCGGGAGCCTTCGGTCTCCAGCTTGAAGCCGAGCAGCCAGAAGGAGAGCACCAGCAGCACCAGGCTGGCGATACAGGCGTGGATAAATTGATTTCTCATCACACTTTCTCCACTTCCGGACGACCCAGAATGCCAGTGGGCATAAAGAGCAAGACGCCAATCAGCAGGGCAAACGCCATCACATCCTTGTACTCGGTGCTGAGATAACCGGCGGTGAGCGCTTCAACCACGCCGAGCAGCAGGCCGCCCAGTACGGCGCCCGGAATGCTGCCGATACCGCCCAGCACGGCGGCGGTGAAGGCCTTCAGACCGGCCATAAAGCCGAGGTAGGGGTTGATGACGCCGTAATACATGCCGAGCAGCACCCCGGCGACGGCGGCCAGCGCAGCCCCCAGCACGAAGGTGATGGAGATGACCACGTGGGTGTCGATCCCCAGCAGGTTGGCCATCTTGATATCTTCCGAACAGGCGCGGCAGGCGCGGCCCATGCGGGAGCGGTTGATGAACTGGGTCAGCGCCAGCATGGTGACAAAGGTCACCACGAAGATGATCAGCTGCATATAGGAGAGGCTGGCCTGAAAACCATCCTCACCCCCCAGGGTCCAGCCACCGGAGATCAGGGTGGGCATGGCGATATCGCGCGAGCCCTGGGCCATCCGCATCATGTTCTGCAGGAAGATCGACATGCCGATGGCGGAGATGAGGGGGATCAGCCGGTTGCCACCGCGCAGCGGCCGGTAGGCGACCCGCTCTATGGTCCAGCCATAGGTGCCGGTGATGACGATGCTGACCAGAAAGGCGCCGCCCAGCAGCAAAACGGTGCTGTCGATGCCCATCATCATGAGCCCCGCCATCACCATGAAAGCGACATAGGAGCCGATCATGTAAACCTCGCCGTGGGCGAAGTTGATCATGCCGATGATGCCATAGACCATGGTGTAGCCGATGGCGATCAACGCATAGGTGCTGCCTATGGTTAATCCGTTCAGCAACTGCTGAACCAGATAAAGGAGGTGTTCGGACATACTGCGTTCCCTGTACTTGCCCGCAAAGAGAGGAGGGGGTGAGCGTACTCACCCCCCAATCGGCAGATTATTTGACTTGGCTGGAAGTACCGTCAGCGTGCCACTGGAACACACCGAATTCGAAGCCTTTCAGGTCACCGTTCGGTGCCCAGCTCAGGGGGCCCATCACGGTATCGACCGGCGCAGCCTTGATGGCGGCGGCCACAGCGGCCGGGTCATCTTCACCCGCTTTGGCGATACCGGCTGCCAGGGTTTGCACCGCGGCATAGGTGGTCCAGACGAACGGGCCGGAGGAGTCCTGACCCTTGGCCTTGAACGCCGCAACCAGCGGGGCGTTGGCCGGCACCAGATCGTATTTGTTCGGCAGGGTTACCAGCAGGCCTTCGGACGCCGGGCCGCCGATGGCGGAGATATCCTTGTTACCCACCCCTTCCGGGCCCATGAACTTGGCTTTCAGCCCCTTCTCGCCAGCCTGACGCAGGATCAGACCCAGCTCCGGGTGATAGCCGCCGTAGTAGACGAAATCGACGTTCTCTTTCTGCAGCTTGGCGATCAGCGCGGAGAAGTCCTTGTCACCGGCGGTGATCCCCTCAAAGGCCACCACTTTCACGCCAGCCTTGTCGAGCGCCGCTTTCACGCTGGAGGCGATCCCTTCACCGTACTGTTTCTTGTCGTGGATAACGGCCACGCGCTGGGGTTTGACCTGCTCGATGATGTACTTGGCGGCAGTCGGGCCCTGATCGCTATCCAGACCGATGGTGCGCAGGGTCAGCTGGTAACCGCGCTCGGTGATCTTGGGGTTGGTGGAGGCGGGGGTAATCATCAGGATCCCCTCGTCTTCATAGATATCGGAGGCGGGCAGGGTATTGTCGGAGCAGAGGTGACCGACCACGAACTTGACGCCGTCATTCACCACCTTGTTGGCAACTGCCACCGCCTGTTTGGGATCGCAGGCATCGTCATAAACGACCGCTTCGATCTGCTTGCCGTTGATGCCGCCTGCCTTGTTGATCTGCTCGACCGCCATCTTGCCGCCGGTGAACTGCATGTCCCCGTACTGGGCGACCGGGCCAGTGACCGGGCCTGCGATACCGATCTTGATGGTGTCTGCCGCGTGGGCGATGGAGATCGATCCAAACAGAGCCAAAGAAACCGCTGCGCTTACTGTTATTTTGCTCAACTTATGCATTGATTCGTCCCTTAATCAGTGGATTGTTTCATTTCCGTGTGTCATTCCGGATCTACATCCCGTGCATCCGGCTATAGGTATGGTTCTATCATTCCTCACGGGGCAATAACAAGCTGTTAAAGATACTAACCAGAGGGGGTTTAATGGGCTTATTTTGAAACAAATGACCTGTTATTTTTTCTTGATTAGAGCTTAATATCGATTTGTTGACTTAACATCTTGGTAACGACAGGCGATTCTGACAAACGCCAGAGGATTAATCTGGCGATATTTTACTCTGACAGCGCTCCCATTTTGACCACAACCTGTTTGCGCAAACAGAAATGAGCGCCTAGATTAGCCAGCATTGACAATTCCGTGGCAGAGCTCGTTAAAACCAAGCCTTTATTCGGGAAATCTGCTAATGTTCCGCCTTTGACAGTCAGGAGACAGAGATGGCCACTATCAAGGATGTCGCCTCGCGCGCAGGCGTATCCATCTCCACCGTCTCACATGTGCTCAACCACACTCGGCGGGTCAGCGAAGACGCGACCCAGAAAGTGATTGAGGCGGTGGCAGAACTCAACTACGCGCCCAACTCGGTAGCGCGCAGTCTTAAAATAAATTCGACCAAGACCATTGGCATGCTGGTCACCACCAGCGTAAACCCCTTCTTCGCAGAAGTGGTGCAAGGGGTTGAAGCGTACTGCTTCGAACAGGGCTACAGCCTGATCCTCTGCAACACCGAAAACCAGCCGCCTCGCCAACAGCATTACTTAAGAATGCTGATGGAAAAACGGGTGGATGGCCTGCTGGTATTGGGTACCGATATCGACACCCCGTTGCGCGACATGCTGCGCATCCACAAGAACGTACCGCAGGTGGTACTGGATTGGGGCACGGAGTGCGATTTCGCCAACGTCATCAACGACAACGCCCGCATTGGCGCCCGCATGGCCGTACGCCATCTGCTGGAGCTGGGGCACCGCGATATCGTCTGCATCACTGGTCAGCTCTCCAAGCCGACCACCCAGCAGCGACTGGACGGGGTACGTGATGCGCTGGGCGAGCAGGGTCTGACCCTCAAAGATGACCAGATCTTTGAAGGGGACTACGAGAGCCAGAGCGGCTTCGATGCCATGCAGCGCATCCTGGCCCTGCAGCCTCGTCCGACCGCGGTCTTTGCCTTCGACGACCCCATGGCGATCGGCGCGATTTGCGCTGCCTGGGAAGCCGGAGTCAAGGTGCCGGACGATATCTCCGTCATCGGCTACGACGATGTGGAGATGGCGCGCTTCTCCAGCCCGCCGCTGACCACCATCCGTCATCCGAAGGCCGAACTGGGCCAGCTGGCGGTGAAGCATCTGGTCAGCCGGATCCGCAACAAGGAGCTGGAAGTGGAATCGATGACGGTTCAGCCCGAGCTGATCATCCGTCGCTCGGTCAAACCGCTGCGTTAATCCCGCACCCGTTGCCAAAACGAAAAACCCCCTCTGTCACGAGGGGGTTTTTGTTTATGGGCGGTTTACCTTGAATCAGTAACCCGTAGACCCGATTTCAACCTCGTTGGCGAATATTCCATCCGTTTGATCCACCTCGCATTTTGTCTGCCAATCGTTTGATCAATATCAACAAACAAACGAGTTCTGATGGACTCCCACCTTATCCGTTCCATCCTGTAAGTTGGATATGACTATCAAGGATGGTGTCTTATGTTCCCCCCTCGCAAGCTGGGTCACCAGATCACGCTGCTGGCAATCAGCGGCATCGTATTGCTCGCCGTGGTCCTGCTTACCTTCAACCTGTTTGAAAACCGCCAGCGGGCGGTGACGGCCGAACAGGGCGCTCTGCAAACAGAGCTGCAAAATATCGAATCGGTGATCCGCAATGCCAGCCATGAAACCGTGCTGGCGGCGACCCTGATCGCCCAGCGGCCGGATGCGGCCAGGGCGGTGGCCGACCAGGATTGGCAGGCCCTCGCCAGCCTGTTCGACCCGCTCTGGCCTGCCCTCAAGGCGCAGGGGATCCAGCAGTTTCACTTCCACGTTCCCCCGGCTACCTCCCTTTATCGGGTACACAAGCCCGCAAGCCATGGCGACGATCTCTCCACTACCCGGCTGGCGGTGGTCGAGGTGAACCGCAACCATCAACCGGTTGGCGGGCTGGAGACCGGTCAGGGTGGCACCGGGATCCGTGGCGTGGTGCCGGTCACCTTCAACGGTCAGCCGGTCGGCTCGGTGGAGTTTGGCCGCGCCCTCGATGCCTCGCTGTTTGCCGATCTGCTGGGCAAGAACAGTCGGCTGGCCATCTATCTGTTTGAACAGGGCAAACCCGTGCTGCTGACCGGCACCGCCATGCTCGGCGAGTCGGCGGACTGGTATCAGGGGGTGCTGGCGGGCGAAAGCCGCTTCGCCACCATCAAGCAGCAGGGGAGCGATTTTCTGGTGATGGCGGCGCCGCTGCGCGACTTCTCCGGCAAGGCGGTCGGGGTGATCGAGCTGGCGCGGGATCACAGTGAGGTCGTCGCCGCGCTGGCGCGCCAGAGCTGGCAGATGGTGATGATCGCACTGCTCGGCACCGCCCTGATTGCGGTGGCGCTGGTGTGGCTGCTGGGCCGCCTTAACCGCCCACTGCTGGAGAGCGTCAAGGCGCTGGAGGCGCTGGCCAATGGTTCCGGTGATCTCGGCAGCAAGCTGCCGGTGGCCGGGCCGGAGGAGATCCGCCGCCTCGGCACGGCGTTCAATGCCTTCGTCGGCAAGATCCGCGATACCATCAGCCAGCTCACCGCCACCCTGGGCGATCTGGCTGGCGAGAGCGAGCGGCTGTCGCGCAGTGCGGCGGGCAATCTTGGCAGCATGACGCGCCAGCAGGAGCAGACCACCCAGCTCGCTACCGCCATGACCGAGATGACCAGCACGGTGCATGAAGTCGCCCACAACACGGTGCAAGCGGCCGAAGCGGCCAGCGAGGCAGACAATCAGGCTGTCACCGGCGATGAGGTGGTGCAGCAGAGCGTCAGCATGATCGAGCAGCTGGCCGCGGAGATCGCCAGCGCGGGCGACACGGTGAAAGAGGTCGCCAGAGCCAGCGAGCAGATTGGTTCGGTGCTGGCGGTGATCCAGTCCATCGCCGAGCAGACCAACCTGCTGGCCCTCAACGCCGCCATCGAGGCGGCCCGGGCCGGTGAGCAGGGGCGCGGTTTTGCGGTGGTTGCCGACGAGGTGCGCTCGCTGGCGGGCCGCACCCAGCACTCCACGGCCGAGATCCGCGGCACCATCGAGCAGTTGCAACGGGCGGTGGGCACCACGGTGACCATGATCGAGCACAGCGTCTCGCGGGCGGGGGAATCGGTGGAGCGGGCCAATCAGGCGGGGGACGCCCTCAGCCGGATCAAGGGGGCGGTCAACAGTATTCGCGATATGAACACCCAGATCGCCGCCGCCTCCGAGGAGCAATCCTCGGTGAGCGACGAGATCACCCGCAATATCGTCAGCGTCCACGAGATCTCCCAGGCCACCACGCTGGTGGCGCGGGATACCGCCCAGATTGCCACCCATGTGGCGACCCTGGTGGACAAACTGGGGGATCTGGCCGGGCAGTTCCAGGATGGCTCCAACGTAAGGATGGTGCTGACCCGCGCCCGCGCCGCTCATATGGGCTGGAAGACCCGGGTGCGCGCCTATCTGGATGGGCAGGAGGGGCTGTCGCGCAGTGAAGCGGTCAGTGACAAGGAGTGCCGCCTCGGCCGCTGGTATTTCAGCGAGGGGGCATCCTGTTGCAGTTCGCACCCAGCCTTCAAGGCGATCGCCACTCCCCACGCCAGACTGCATCAGGTGATCCAGCAGGTCATCGAGTTGAAAAACCAGCACAAGCATGAGGCGGCAGAGGCCCTCTACCGCGAGATCGAACAGAACTCCGGGCAGGTGGTGGGCTACATCGATCAGCTGTTGCAGGAGATGACCAAGCCCGCACGCTAGTCACGCGCGGGTCGGATAGCCAAAGGGCTGACAGCGATGTCAGCCCTTTTTGATGGTGCTGGTCAGGGGCGCGAGGTTACTGCACCGGGTGCTGATCCTGATAACGGGCGGCGGTGATGAACTGGCCGAAGGTTTCACACCAGACGATCACGCTGTTGTAGCGGGCCGGATCGACCGTGGCAGGCAGCGGTACGATAAAGTTGTCGAAGGTCTTTACCGGCCCGACCTGCACCATCTGATCCTTGAGGCGGGCAAAATCGGCTTCAGTCTCGACAAACTCGGGGGAGAGGTAGAGCTGGTAGTCCGGCCCGGGGGCCAGCTTGCCCATCAAGCTGACGGTATCCGGCCCTATGCTCACCTTGCCTTCCCCCCAGTGCAGCCGATCGCTGTCTTGCAGATCCCGGCGAAAGGTGCCGTGGAATCTGGCTTGCTGCTGGCTGGCCGCCACCAGCTCACTACCGGGGGCAGAGGGCGCGATCAGGATTGGCAGGGTATAGACACCGGCGGCAAAGCCTGCCGCCGCGACCAGCAGATGGGTGCCCACCAGTAGGGCCATGGTTTTGCGTTTCATGATATCTCGGTCGTTGATGAACAGGAGTCAGCATCATAGCAGTGGCAACGGTGGGCCCGCTTGTCGTCCGGCGTAATGGCGCAGGATGTTTGCGCAGCTCCAGCCGCGCGAAAATCGACCGCTCCTTAAGCTCCGGTACAAGGGGGCTCGCCGATAATGCCGCCGCCCCGAGCTGGCCCCCTGCGCCAGCTGCCGAATTTGGAACCGAGAGCGTGAAACCGACCAACAAATCCCTGCTGTCCCTCCCCGAGCGCCAGATCCCGCAACCGCAGCCTGACGAGGACGAGCATGCGCCGTCGGCGGCAGAGACACCGGCGCCAACCGTGCAACCTGCTGTGCCAGTCGAGCCGTCCATCCCGCCATCCCGATTGGCCGCGAGCGTGATGCCTGCAGCGCCGATCGTGGTGGTGCCGGTTGCGCTGCCATCCGTGCCACGCGCTCGCAATATGCTGGTCGGCGCCCTGTTCTGTGTCTGTCTGGCGCTGGTCGCCTCGTTCGTCTTTATTGCCCGTTCCCATATTGCAGTGACGCCGCTCGTGGCCAGCGGTGCGCAGCCGTTGGTGGAGATTGGCGCTGCCGATATTGACCAGCCCGAGGTGGTTTACTCCATGGATCTGGCCTTTCCAGCGTGGGAAACCGCCATCCCGCAGCCGGTGGTCGCCCGCCGCGAGCGACCGGCCAAGCTCAAGATCGGCGTCTACAAGCAGGTGAACAACGTCGAGAAGTGGCGGCGCTGGGCGCGCCAGCAGAACGTGACCTTCGAGGCGGTGCAAAAGAACCGGGATGGCGAGCCCCACTACTTCCTCTATCTGTGCGAACAGGATCCGGCGCGGGTCGACCAGCTCAAGCGCGACGTGGCCCGCATCAGCGGCGAAACCCCGCTGCTGGTTCGCCGCGCGACCAGCACCCGCATCTAGCGGGAAATCAGCCTTTGTTGATCTCGCTGGCGGCGTGCACCAGCTGCTCCAGCTGGTGGTGGATCTGGGCGCGATCCAGCTGCTGCAACGGCTGGCGACTCCACAGCACCGGCGTCAGGCTCTCGGCATCGAACCCCAGCATCGGCTTGCACGGGTCCTGACTGAAGAGGTTTTGGGCGGCGGCCTGGGCGCTGGTGGCCGCGTCGAGGCGGGTAAACATCAGCAGATAGTTGGCCGGGTGTTCGGTCAAATGGCAGGTCAGCTCGCCGATCTGCAGGCTGGTGACGCTCTCCTCCTGCTGCGGCGCAGGCAGCGAGAGGGAGAGAAACAGCTGGTGGATGGCGGCGTGATAAAGAGAGTTCATTGATGGCTCCAGATTGGTGATGGCGCCATTAGAGCAGGTCGCCGCCCGCGGCACTGTTAATGGTGGCTCTCTTTTTTTAGCTTTCCGGTCAGCGAGATAGCGCGCCGCGCTCAGTACAAAAATCGCGACCAATCCCGATAGTCCCTGTTGATGGCCTCTCCTAGACTGGCGGCGAAACATCACAAGAAGACAATCATCATGCAGATTCAAACACACACTGGCGGCATGCAGGCCGTCGCTCACCACAGTGATGCCACCACAGGGGTTGGCCGGATGGGCCAGCTGGAGGCGCGTCAGGTCGCCACCGGGCAAGATGCGATCCTGCTGGGCAGCCGCAGCGAACCGCAGAAAGGGCAGGGGCTGCTCTCGCGACTGGGGGCCCAGCTGGCTCGCCCGTTTGTGGCCCTGAAGGAGTGGATCGGCAACCTGCTGGGGACGGACAAGCGTGCCGCTGCGCCGAAGGCGCAAACCGCCGTTTCCCCCGAGGATCTTCAGCGCCTGATGAAGCAGGCTGCATTTGGTAGCTCGCTGGGTGGCTTCGCCAAGGCGGACGTGTTGCACAACATCACCGCCGAACAACTGGGCAAGGATCACACCACTCTGGCGACCGGCAACGGCCCCCTGCGCTCTCTCTGCACCGCGTTGCAGGCCGTTGTCGTCGGCTCCCAGCAGCCGCAACTGCGGGAGTTGGCAGCCGGGCTACTGGCCCGCCCCATCGCCGGTATCCCGCTCCAGCAGTGGGGTACGGTGGGGAGCAAGGTGACCGAGCTGCTCGCTAACGCCACCCCCGAACTGTTGCAGGAGGCGATGAGCCAGTTGCACACCGCGATGGGTGAAGTAGCCGACCTGCAGCGCGCCGTAAAGGCCGAAGTTGCTGGCGAACCGGCGCAAAGCGCGACCACCACTGCTGATGCGGCTCCGGTCCAAAGCGGTGAGAGCAAAGGGGTTGCCCACGAGCAGGTCGCCATGGCGCGCCAGACTCCGGCCACCGGCTACAAGCTGGCGCTGGATCTCATCAGCTATCAGGCCAGCTACCTGCTGCGGGATCAAACCTCGACGACAGTGACCCTGAGCAGCAGCGATCTCAACGCCCTGCATCAGCACATTGCCGATGGCTCCATCAACGGCTCCCACATGGCCAAATTGCAGACCCGTGGCGATCTGCAAACCCTGCGTACTCTGGCGCTGTCGCTGGCCAGCGGCAGCGATGCCAAGGGATCTTCCCTTGGTCATGCCCTCGACAGCCTCGCCTCGGCGCGCCCCAACCAGCGACTGGTGCTGGGCGGCCTGATGCAGTTTGCCAGTCAGGGCGATCAGGCGTGGGCTGACCATACCGCTGGCAAGCCGGAAGATCGGCCCGATGCCGGGGCGCGGCAACACTTTGATGGTGACAACATGAAGGCGGCGGTGGCGCGTCTCGGTGCCAGCGAAGCGCGACAAGTGCTGCAACAGTTGGAAGGGGCTTTTGGTGATCGGGTGCGGGGCATCTGTGATCTAGCGGTTGAGCTGGTCTCGCCCTTTGCCGACACGGTCCCGGAGGCCGTATTGGCCTCACGGCTGACTCGCATGAACACTGTGGTGAGCACCCTGATCGACCAGATCAAGGAGCACCTCGCGCTGCCCCTGTCAGCTCACAGTGATGCGTCCCAGATTGATTCTGCCGATCAGCTGACGCCGCTCGAACTGGCTGCGCTGGCCCATATCGGCGTCGATGACCGCTATCTGTAACCCGCCTGCAAGCCGCCCCTCCGGGCAAGGCCAGATGGCACGAAAACGGACACCCTCGGGTGTCCGTTTTTTATTCTGGCGAGGGGAGAGGGCGCTCAGTGCAGGCTGCGATGGCTCAAAGGCTGGCGAAATCCACCTCGGGCAGGGTTTCGAAGCCGGGGCGGGCGAACAGGTAGCCCTGCATCAGGCTGATACCCATCTCCCGCAGGCAGATCATCTCTTCGCGGGTCTCGATCCCCTCCGCCAGCGGGGTGATCTTCAGCTCCGCAAACAGCGCCAGACAGTGGCGCACGATGGCTTGCCGGGTCGGGTCCTGGTCGATGCCGCGCAGCAGGTGCATATCGAGCTTGATAATATCTGGCAGAAAATCGGCCAGCAGGTTGAGGCCCGAGTAACCTGCGCCAAAGTCATCCATCGCCGTCTTGAAGCCAAGGGCCTGATAGTGATCGACGATGCCGCGAATATGCTGGTTATCCAGCAACTGCTCCACCTCGGTCAGCTCGAACATGATCTGCTCGATGGGGAAGTTGTGCTCGCGGGCGGCCTGCAGGGTGGTGCGGATGCAGCGCTCCGGGCGGTAGACCGCATTGGGCAGAAAATTGATGCTCAGCATCCCCTTCATCCCGAGTCGGGCCGCCAGCGCGATGGCCTTGATGCGGCACAACTGATCGAAGCGATAGCGATTGCTGTCGTTGACCCGGGCTATCACCGAGTGCGCAGATTCGTTGTTGAGTCCCCGCACCAGCGCCTCATAGCCGAAGAGGGTGCGGTTGCGGCAATCGATGATGGGCTGGAAGGCCATGGTGAAATCGAAGTCGAGATCCACCTGCTCCTGACACTGTTGGCAGATGGTCTGGGCGGGGGCGGAAGGTATATCCATAACTTTCCTCACAAGGGTGATGTTGGCGCGGAGCTCTGGCTCAAATGATAACAGCTCATCTCTCCCGAGAGGGGTAATTCCGGTGATCGGGTCGGGATCGGGGATAAGATTGCGCCCATCTCCCGCCAGTGTTTAAAACCGGCATGCACCATATCTCACCGCCTCATGTAGGTTCGATTAGCGCAGCGTAATCGGACGAACGAGAGGTTTTGGTTGTGGTTGTTGCCGTGCAACAGGGGCGGCCAGCCGGGGGAGGATATTCGGCTGGCCGTTATGGCGCGAGAATCGATTTACGCGAACGTCCGATTACGCCTGACGGCTAATCGAACCTACGAGTTGCCCCCTTCTCCCCTTGTGGGAGAAGGGTTGGGGATGAGGGAAAGTTATGCCAACCCAAGGTCAATATTGGGCTTTTCGATGTTCGGCACCGACCGGCATGCGCCATATCTCACCGCCTTATGTAGGTTCGATTAGCGCAGCGTAATCGGACGAACGAGAGGCTTTGATTGCGGTTGTTACCGTGAGTCAGCAGTGGCCAGCCGGAGGGGGAAATGCGGCTGACCGTGATAGAGGGAGAATAGATTTACGCGAACGTCCGATTACGCCTGACGGCTAATCGAACCTACATGTTTCGTGATTCTATGAGTTATACAAGCTAGTTTATGTGATGGTTAGCTCCATGGGGTGTAACTGATTGTTTTTAATAAATCCGTGAAGTAATATGAGACTCATTTATATCATATGTGTGATAACAGGTTATAAATCTCAGAGATCCCCTCATTTTTAGAGACTCAAATAATTCCAAGTGTGCGGGTATATAAGCGGTGTTGCTTCAGGTAGT
>NZ_JAPCJA010000038.1:0-51098 GCF_027707745.1 Aeromonas sp. QDB23 | reverse complement strand
CAAAATTGTTTGATGTTCGATGCTGTGAGTGCCCACACAGATTGCTTGATTCAAATTGTTAAAGAGCGACGCAACAGCGTGTTGCTACGGGAGTGGAATTCTACTCAACCGCCTTCTCGAGTCAAGCCTTATTTGCAAAGGCTTTTCGAGGTTATCGACTAGGTTGTTTGCGTTGCCGCTTGCCCTGTCGATGTGGCGCATTATAGAGATCCAGCTCACATTGGCAAGGCTTTACCGCAATAAAATTGCAAAAAAGTGCAATTTATTAGTTATTCATATCAACACACAGTCTTTATACAGACTTATCCACAGGAGTGGGTGAAATGCGGGGTTTTGTCTCCGGATAAGTGCCTCACAAGAGGACAGGCACTCATCCATCATCGCCGCACCGTCGCGCCTGACGTGCAGCACCAACGGCCTTTCCTATATAAAGAGGTATATATAGCAGCGCTTATCCCAATCCAGCCTCTTTGACCCAGCACGCCATCAGCTCGGTTGCAGGAAGATCTCGACAGCCCGACACATTCTGGCCAGCCCAGAGCGGAGAGAAGCCGCTGTCACCCGTTTTTTCGGCGGCGGCGCGCAGCTGTGCCAGTGCGCCACTTGCATAGGGGAAGTGAGGGGCAAGATCCCAGAGCGGGCCCAGCTCCCTCATCAGACGGTTGACGATACCCCGAGCCGGGCGGCCGCTGAACAGATTGGTCAGTGCCGTCTGCTGGCCTTGGGGTGAATGGAGGACGGCGCGATGCAGCGCCGAGGTGGTCGCTTCATCGCAGCAGAGAAAGGCGGTGCCCATCTGCACGGCGCTGGCACCCAGCGCCAACGCGTTGGTGATCCCTTTGCCATCGACAATACCGCCTGCGGCAATCACCGGCAGATCGGTCACCGCGAGGATCTGCGTCAGCAGGGTCAAGGTGCTCTGCTGCAAGGCGAGATCATCAGAGAGGAAATGGCCGCGATGACCACCCGCCTCCAATCCCTGGGCGATGATGGCGTCGGCGCCGTGGTGAGCAAGCCATACGGCTTCAGCCACCGTGGTGGCGCTGGCAAAAACCCTGGCCCCCGCCGCTTTCACCTGAGCAAGCAGCGAGGGCGCGGGCAAGCCGAAGTGAAAGCTGACCACCGCCGGTCTGAACTCGGCCACCATGGCAGCATGCTCCTCATTGAAAGGGGCTCGGCTTGGCGCCGTCGTAACGGCTGGGGGCTGCACGCCGAACTCGGCATAGTAGGGGGCAAGGCGCTGCTGCCAGCGGGCCAATGCAACGGGATCCGGCTCCCGTTGCTGATGGCAAAAGAAGTTGATGTTAAATGGCCCAAGGCCACTTTGGGCAAGACGCCCCAGTTCGCTGCGCAGCTCCGCTGGCGTGAGCATGGCGGCAGGCAAGGAGCCCAAGCCACCCGCACGGGTCACGGCCAGCGCCAGATCGCTGCCCTGCACACCGGCCATCGGCGCCTGAATGATGGGATAACGCATTCCCAGTTCGGTAAAGAGGCTCATCCATTCACCCCGTTTGTCGCGTCCGTCGCCAGATGTGCGCGGGCCAGCGCAATGGCGCCGTCGATGGCACTGCGCGCCTGCGGGCTATTCTGCCAGCAAGTCGAGCCCAGCATGCTGGCCACCAGCTGGACGATATG
Organism: Aeromonas sp. QDB23; assembly: GCF_027707745.1. Classification (NCBI taxonomy): domain Bacteria; kingdom Pseudomonadati; phylum Pseudomonadota; class Gammaproteobacteria; order Aeromonadales; family Aeromonadaceae; genus Aeromonas; species Aeromonas sp. QDB23. The sequence continues at coordinate 49,463 of NZ_JAPCJA010000038.1, read as the reverse complement.
GGTAGTATCGGCCTCGGCTAATCCGGCCAGGGTATGGTAGCCAAGTTGTTCGAGCCGCACGATAACGGTCGGCCCCACTCCTTTCACGCCGAGCAGCAGGGCCCGCTCTGTCGGGCCAAACCGGTTGTTGCCATCCATCTGTCAGACTCCTTTCCGATAACCCTGGTTACACATCAGGCCCGCAAGGGGCCTGATGAAGAGAGTGGAGGCTTAACGCACGCTGCGCAGCAGGAAATCCGGCTGACCGCAGGAGCGGCGCTCGCGCTTTTGCATCTCGGCGGAACAGGTGACCGCATCCGCCCCCTCTTTATTGACGCAGATGTAGATCTCCCGCAGGAAGCGGCCACCATCGGCGCAGGCCACCGTGATGTTGTCGGGTGCCAGCCACTCGTTGACGCTCGCCAGATCGGCCTTGAGCTGGAAGCTGGTTTTGCGCAGCGGCTCTTCCGGCGATTGATAGACCGCCGGGATCTTCACCTTCAGGCGCAAATCGCTCGCCAGCTGATGGAAGGCCTGCTGGCTCAGCCCGGAGCAAGTGCCGTGCTTCTCCCACTCATGGCGATAGAGAAAACGGCTGGGGTAGAGGTCGGCAAACTCGCTCTCCATATCGGGATCGAGCCGTTCGCGGGTGCAGTTGCTGGGGTAACCGCGATCGTACTGGGGCCAGAGACCGTGCAGCACAAAGCCCAGCTTGCGGGAACACTGGTCCCGATCCGCCGGTTTGACGGCACAATGCTCGGGCGACCAGGAGAGCGCCATGGCGTAATAGTCAAACTCCCCCGCCTCCCCTTTGGCCTGCACGGCCGAGGAGAGCAACAAACCACCCGCCAACAGGGCAATCATCTTCTTCATCTATATATGTCCATCTAACGCGACTCGGGATGACAGACATGCTCCCATATTCTGGCGGCGGGAAACAGCCATGCCGAGACGGTGCGCGACAAGGGTCAGACCAGTCAGGGGTTTCACCAGAGGGCGAGCAGGGGTAAGCTGACCGACCGGTAGGCTCCTCGCCCACCACCAGATAATCCTCTTGGCAACCACAGGATGTAACATGATCCGCAAGAATCCCTCCGGCCATCTGCCTGTCATCGACGAATCCGCCTATATCGACAAGACCGCCATCATCTGCGGCAAGGTGATCATCAAAGAGAATGTCTTTGTCGGCCCCTATGCGGTGATCCGCGCCGACGAGGTGGATGCTAACGGCGAGATGGAGCCCATCGTCATCGGCGCCAACTCCAACATCCAGGATGGCGTGGTGATCCACTCCAAATCCGGCGCCGCCGTCACCATCGGCGAGTACACCTCCATCGCCCACCGCTCCATCGTCCACGGGCCGTGCGAAGTGGGGAACCGGGTCTTTATCGGTTTCAACAGCGTGCTGTTCAACTGCCATATCGGCGATGGCGCCGTGGTGCGTCACAACTCGGTGATCGATGGCTGCGATCTGCCGCCAGAGTTCTACGTCCCCTCCACCACCCGCATCAACCAGCAGAGCGATCTGACCCACATCCCGCGAGTCTCGGTGGATGCTGCCGAATTCTCCGAGGATGTGGCTCACACCAATATCGATCTGGTCAAAGGGTACAAGGCACTCTCCAACGAGTTCTGATCCCTCTGTATTCCCAGAGAACAAAACGGGCGCCGAGGCGCCCGTTTTTCATATGACTATCTATGAAGGCTAGATGGCCCTGACGCAGGTAGCGGCATGGGCCTCGTCCGCCAGATCCCACAGCGGGTCGCCAGTGCTCAGGTCGAGCAGCGGCAACTCACCATCGTCATTGGCAATCGCATCGCTGCTCCAGTAGCGGTTGTAGAGCGGCCACCCCTGCTGCTGGAGCAACTGATCCGTCGCGCCATCCTTGTTGTAAGCGGCAAACAGCACCTCCAGCTCGGCCCGGGTTGGCAGACGCCAGTCATCGTGGCCGCGCGCCACCAGCTGCTGGCAGTAATCCCGCGCCCGCGCCTGACCCATGGTCACATACTCCAGCGGGAAGGGATTGTAGTCACCATCACTGTCACTGCTCACACCGTCATAGGAGATGGACAGACGATCCGCCTCGTCCCTGGTCAGCTGGCAGACAAAAGCCAGCTTGCCCGCCACAAGCTCGGGTTGACGGCAGCCCCGGGCAAAATCGGGCTGGGCATCCACCACCTGCAACGTCACGTTCAACGTGTGACGAGCCGTGGTCGCCACCAGTCGTGCCGTACCGACCGCCACACCGCGTACCTCGCCCTCCGGGCTCACTGTGGCGAACTCTGGCTGTTCGCTGCGCCACTCAACAGGCACATCGAGCAGGCCGAGAGAGCCATCGCTCAGTTGCCACTGCAGTTGCAGAGGGCGTGAGCGCCCCACTTCCAACTGAGGCTGGGCAGGCAGCACCGCCAACCCGGTGATCACCGCACCCACCGGAGTCGGGTCATCCGCCTCACTCACCCTCAGCTCAGCAACAGTGGCAGGAGTGCGACGCGGCTCGGCCGAGGCACTGCGCAAAAACTCGCCGATGGCATCGAGCTCGTCATTGCTGAGGCCAAGAGCATGCAGGTGATCGGAGGCCTTGGGGAAGAAGGGATCGTATTGATCCGCACCGGTCGGGAAGCCGACCCCGCTGCTCCACTTGGTCACGCCAAAGTTGTACATGGCCACCACCCCCTGCACCGAGCCGCCGATACGCTGGGCCAGGATCGGGAAGATACCGTTGTGCATATAGGGGCCGGTAAAGGCGACGTCCCGCAGACTGGGGGTCTTGAAGCGGCCGATGTCTGCCTTGTTGCGGGTCTGTAGGAAGCGGCCGCGATCTTCCAGCTTGCCGCGACCGTAATAGGTAAGCCCCACACTCTCGAACCCGTGTTGACTCAGCAACGGGCCCGAGTGGCAGTTCATGCAGCGGCCATCGGTGCGGTAGAGGTGCATCCCCCACAGCGCCTTGTCACTGAGCGCCTGACTATCCCCTTGAACGAAGCGCTCAAAATCGCTGTCGCGGCTGATGATGGTGCGCTCGAAGGTGGCGATCGCCTTGGCGATCCGCTCCAGCGTGATCCCCTGATCGCCAAAGGCGGTGGCAAAGGCTGCCTGATAGTCGGGGCTGGCCTGCAAGCGGGCCAGCAGCTCGTCATGGCTCAGCGCCATTTCGATGGGGTTCTGGATCGGGTGAAGCGACTGCTCCTCCAGCGTGGCGACCCGCCCGTCCCAGAACTGAGTCGAGCTGAAGGCGCTGTTGAGGATGGAGGGGGCGTTGCGATTGCCCTTCTGACCCAGATGACCGACCGATACGCTCAGGCCATCGCTCCACCCCTTTTGCGGATCGTGGCAACTGGCACAGCTGATGTCCCGCCCCTTGGAGAGCTGCTTGTCGAAAAAGAGCTGCTGACCCAACACCACCTTGGCCCGGCTATAGGGGTTGTCGGCCGGGAAAGGTACCGCCGGCAGCGGCCCCAGCTCCTGCCATTCCACCCCGTCATCCACCCGGGCGGCAGGCCATTGGGCTGACGCGCCGCTGTACTGGGCGCGCAGAGTCGCCATGTCAGGCTTGCTGCTGTCGCGCACCACAGAGGGGCGCACCGGGTACGGAGCCAGCGCATACCAGAGCAGACTGCCCTCCCCCTCATCCAGCCAGGTTCGGGTCGCCAGCTGATAGAGACGGGGCTGACCCGCACCATCCTGCAGCCAGAGCTGGGTGGGCAGGGCTACCGCAAAGGTATTGGGGTAGCGCCATGCCGACTTGTCACCACTCAGCAGCCGTTCGAACTCGGTCAGGGTCGGCAGGCGCCAGTCGCTACGGCCGCAACCGCTCGGCACCGCGGCCAGTTGTGTCCGGTTGGCAACCGTCAACACACTGGAGTCACTGCCATAAAGCCAGTACTGGCTGCCCTTGACCCCGCTGACCGTACGCACATCGTGCAGGCACTGCCAGGGGCCGCGCACCACCAGCTGCCCCTGCTCATCGAGGCGCAGCAGATCCGCCGTCTCCGGCTCGTCCGGCTGGCTGGGATTGGCGGGATAAAGCTGGGTGCGGGCGGACTGGATCTGGGCGCTGTTGCTTCGCTGATACCAGCTGCGCGCCTGCTTGTCATCGCGCAGGGCCAGCAGCATCTGCCAGCTGTCGGCATAGTCGAGCACGGCGCCCGGCTGGCGCTGGGCCAGCAGGAAGGCAGCGTAATCCTCAATGGCCGCCTGTTGCTGCACACGGATCTCCTCTGCCCTGCCCCACTCGGCCTGACTGAGGGAACCATCCCCGCTCTGATCCGCCAGCAGGAAGAGCGCAGTCTCCTCCTCGTTCAATCCCAGCCGCGGCACGCTGTTGCGGCGCGCCAGAGTGATCCCGGCCGAGAGATCCGCCACCCGCACCGATACCGCACGCAGCAGATAGCCCTCGTCGCTACCAAGCAGCTCCAGCGGCTGATCCAGTTGCAGACCTGCTGGCAAGGTGATGCGGGTGAGCTGGCCCGGTACGATGACCTGCTGCACGCGGATCCCGGTGGCGACCTGTCTCACCTCGAGCTGTGCACCCGCCCCCAGCCGATCGGCCACATTGACCTCTATGGTCAGGGGCACCCGGGTATGGGTTTCTGGCTGCACTGTTGGTGGCACTATGGGTGGCGTGACGGGAGGTTCGGTCGGCTTGACGACCGGCGGGGTCACCTCGGGTGAGGGGGCCACCGACGTATTGCTGTGATTGTCATTGCATGCGGTCAGGGCCAGCAGGCTGAGCAGTAAAAGGCTGGTTTTCATTCGTTATGGTTAGGTGGTCAGACAAGTGCGCGATTATCTATCCAAATACCAATCATTATCAATTGCATTCAATTAATATGCATTTTGACAACAACTCCTTATCCGCAACTTCTATCAGCCAATGAGAGAGGGCAGCCTCTTTGGCTGCCCTCGCTTGCTTCAAACCCGCTGGTCGAAAGCCCGACAATCTTCAGGAGCACTTCTTCAGGCTAATATGCCAGTTGGCGCCGGATTGCACCTGATGCTTGGCGGCGAAGCTGTCCATGTTCAGCGCCACCGACACCTGCAGCAGGCTGTTGAGGTAGACCAGCGGCTGCCCTTCCGGCACATCGCCGAAGCTGCTGACGTAAGGTGCCTTGCCGTCATATTTGACCGCATCCCCTTCGCTGATCTTGATACAGGCGCTATCCCCCTTGTTGATCCCTGCCTGGGTCAGCAGCGCATCGTCGATATTGGTCCAGACGTTGCCGTACTGCACATCGAGGATCGGGATGGTGCCCTTGAGGGTGCCATCTTTCTCGGCGACCGCAGGCTGATAGGGGATCTTCACCACCTCGGCGGGCAGCAGCGGGCCGACCTGCTCATAACTGATAGCGCCGGAAGCGAGCCGTGCGCCGGTGTAGGCGTACACATCGCGGCCGTGGAAGGTGTAGGACTTCTCGGAGCCCTTGAGGCGATTGCGCTTCTCGTCAATCTGGCGCACCGCCTCGATGCCGAAGTGCTCGGCCACCAGGGTCAGGGTGCCGTTATCCGGGGTGACGATGTAGTGGCCGCTCTTGGTCTTGAGCACCACCGAGTGGCGATCGGTGCCCACACCGGGATCCACCACGCTGACAAACACCGTTCCCTTGGGCCAATACTGCAGGGTCTGATAGAGGCGGTAGGAGGCTTCCCAGATGTTGTAGGCCGGGATCTCGTGGGTCAGATCATAGAGCGGCAGGGTGCGATCCACCCCGAAGGCGACCCCTTTCATGGCCGATACGGCGCCATCTTTGAGGCCGAAATCGGTCTGGATCACCAGCGCTTCGTTGGCGGCGGCAATGCCGCTGGCCAGCATGAGAGCGAGCGCGATGGCGCGGGGAGCGGTGCGAATATCCATATCTGAACTCCTGAATCATCTGAGGATAACGAAACGGCAACAGCCATTTAGACATCCAGACTGCCATTGATAAATTTTTTTGCAAGGAGTTTGCACCAAAGTGAGGGGCGACTCGCAGAAATTGTGCTCGCCAAACGGCGACAGCGGGGGTATCAAAGGCAGAATGGGAAAACGTTTACAATACAGGAGCCCGGCACCATGACACAACCCGTACCCGAGATGATGACCCTGCTGCTGGAGATTGGTGAACAGAGCAGTCAGGTCTGGCTGAGCCAGCCAGATGGGGCCCCGTCACACTACCCGCTGGCCTTTGGCACCCACGCCATCCAGCCCGGACCGTTTCGCCATGCGCCGCCCACCCCGCTCGAACTGGAGCGGGCTATCATGGTGGTGGAAGATGAACTGATGCGCATCGCCCCGCAGATCCCGCCCGGCTTGCAGCTGACCCTGCGCAGCCAGCCGTCACTGGCCGAAGTGCTGGGGGACAACCAGCTCGAGCGGGATCTGGTGGAGCAGGCCTTTGGCCAGCTGGCCGCCATGGCGGAAGGAGATCCCCTCGCCGCCAGCTTGCTGCCCCGCGACCAGCACGTTGCCGCCGTATTGCTGATCGTCAGGGAGTGGCTGCACCATCTGGCGAGCGAAAGCGTGCTGATCGTCGAATAGCTGACTGCGCCGCCGCTCACCAGCGTATCCCCCTCGGGAGCAACTATCCGCCCATTGCCGCTGGCGACCCCGCAGTCGGCGATGAACGGCAGCGGCGGACTCTTCCGGACTTGCTTTGACGTATACTCCAGCTAATCTGGCAACCAGCCAGCAATATCACATCCCTTTCACTCTGGAGGCGCTCCTCGCCATGGCTTGGCATAAGGTTAGAATCGAACACCCCAAACTGACGCTGCTGGGGGTAACCCTGCTAATACTGACCGGATTGGGCTGCGTGTTCTATTACACCTATCAGAGCCTGCGCCACGACATGCACCTCATCACCGCCAAGCAGAAGAACGTGTTCGACGTGTTCTACCAGCGGGCCAAGATCCTCGAGGTGGAAAACATCACCAGCTATCTCGCCTACCAGCGGTCGCTGGAAACTCCCGCCCACCTCGTTCGCAACGAGTCGAACACCAACTACCTCTATGGCTACGACCTGAGAAGCAAGCACCGCTTTGCCGATGTGCCGCTGCAATACCCGGCCGCCAATATCCTCAATACCTTCCGCTATGCCCTCTCCTATCCGGAGGTGATCAACATCTACACCATCTGGAACGACTACCGGCTGATCGGCATGGTGGCCGACAACAAGCTGCTGCCCGCCAGACTGGCGCCGATCAAGGTGGATCTGATGACCCTGCCCGCCTGGTATCACTACTTCGGTTGCGCCAGCTTTGCACCCGGCCGCCCCTTCTGCAGCGCCGATGAGGCCTTTGTTTCCGATATCGGTATCGACAGCTTCAGCATGCGCAAAACCATAGTGATGAGCTTCCCCTTCATTCATCAGTCGGGGCGCAGCGGCTACAAGTACGGGCTGCTTAGCATCGACATTGCTGTCGATGAGGCGTTTCGGGATGTGCTGCACCCCTTCGATGCCGTCAACCCGACTCGTACCGACATCTCGTTTGAGGCTGCCGAGCCCTGCCTCCCCTGGCAGATCTGCCTGAGCAAACCCTTTATGCGCACCAAGGCAGGGGAAGATCTCTATCTGAGGTGGTCCTACTCCTGGCTCGATTTCATCCAGCTGGCCTTTCACGGCCCCGCGTTCAAGATCTATCTCATCATCATTTTGCTGGTGATGGTGGCATGGAAGCAGATCTATCAGCGGCTGCGCACCCTGGCCCATACCGATCACCTGACCCGCTTGCCACGGCGGGACATTCTCACCCAGAGCCTGCTGCACGAGCACGACTACCTGATGATCCTCGATATCGACAACTTCAAGTCGATCAACGATCTGCATGGTCATAGCATCGGCGATGCCGCGCTCATCGCCTTTGCCCGCCACCTCAAGGGCAGCATTCGCAAGATCGATACCGCCATCCGCTGGGGCGGCGAGGAGTTTATCGTGCTGTTTCAGGGGATGGAGGATGACGAGATGATGATCCATTCAGCCGAACGGCTGTTAAACGCCCCCTTGCAGATCCCCGAACTGCCCGCTCCCATCACCTTCTCCGCCGGGGTGATCCGCATTCGCGACTATCTCACCGTCACCGAGGCGGTGCATCTGGCCGACGAACTGCTCTACCACGTCAAACAGCACGGCAAGCACAACATCGCCTGCTACGAGGGCAAGACGATCCGGCTGATCCGTCCGTTGCCGGATGACGCAGAGGCATAGCCGCCTTCTGCCGATCCCCCTGCTTCTGTTACCATCGCGGCCACGATGATTGTGTCGTTGTGGCCGCTGGCCGCGATAACCCCCTACTGGTGCCTTCTATGTCTATTGCCTCCTTTGCCGAACTGGCCCTCTCCCCCCGTCTGCGGCAGACCCTGAGCGAGCTCGGCTATGCCGCCCCCACCCCCATTCAGGCTCGCGCCATCCCTGCCATTCTGGCGGGTCGGGATCTGATGGCGGGGGCCCAGACCGGCACCGGCAAGACTGCCGCCTTTGTGCTGCCGCTGCTGGAGCAACTGATGCAACAGCCGGCGAGCGATGCATCCCGCCCGATCCGTGCGCTGGTGCTGGTGCCGACCCGCGAGCTGGCGGTGCAGGTCGCCGAGAGCGTGGCGCGCTACGGGCAAGGCAGCGGTCTCACCAGTACCCTGGTCTACGGCGGGGTGAGTATCGCGGCGCAGGTGGAAGCGCTGAAACAGGGCGTTGATATCCTGATCGCCACCCCGGGCCGGCTGCTCGACCATCTGCGTCAGGGGGCATTGAGCCTTGAGCACCTCCGCCATCTGGTGTTTGACGAGGCGGATCGAATGCTCGACATGGGCTTTATGGACGAGATCAAGGCGCTGCTCAAACAGATCCCGACGGATCGCCAGACCCTGCTCTTCTCCGCCACCTGCGACGACAACCTGTTTGCCTTGAGCAAGGTACTGCTGCGTGACCCCGAACTGATTGAAGTGGCACCGCGCAACACCACGGCAGCCGAGGTGGAGCAGCGGGTCTACACGGTGGATAGCGATCGCAAGCTGGCGCTAGTCGAGCACATGCTGAAAGTGAAAGGCTGGGCACCGGCGCTTATCTTCAGCCGCACCCGCCAAGGGGCTGACAAGCTGGCCCAGCAACTCGGCAAGGCGGGCATCAATGCGCTGGCCTTCCACGGCGATCTGTCGCAGAGCGCGCGGGAGAAGGTGCTGCTGGAGTTTCGCGCCGGCACCCTGCAGGCACTGGTTGCCACCGACGTGGCGGCTCGCGGCCTCGACATCAGCGATCTCAACTACGTGATTAACCTCGAATTCCCGTTTGTGGCCGAGGATTACGTCCACCGTATCGGGCGCACCGGCCGTGCCGGCAACAAGGGGCTCGCCATCACCCTGTTCAGCCCGGAAGATGCGCCGCTGCTGGAGAAGGTGGAAGCGGTGCTCGACACCCGCCTGCCCCAGCAGTGGTTCCCGGGCTTTGAGCCGGATCTGACCCGCTTCGAGCCCGAGCCACGCCGCAACAGCAAGGCGGCCCAGAAGCAGCGCGCCAGAAAGCAGGCCCTCGCTGGCAACAAAGGCAGCAAGGGCAAGCGTTAAGCCGCCCCTGCGCCGCCAACAAAAAACGCCCGCACGGGCGTTTTTTGTTATCTGACAGGGGCCAGCTCTTGGCGAGTGACACCCTAGCGGGTCGCCAGCACCAGTGGCAGGGATCGCAAGATCTGCCGCTCCGCCAGGGTCGAGAGGATAAACATCACCAGATAACCGAGCCCCTGCGCCACGATAATCGCCACCACGTTGGCGGTGAACTCGGCCACCAGATAGTAGGCGGCAACCAGCGCCACTATTCCCGCCAGCCGGATCAGCAAACTCCGGGTAAAGTGGCCGTGAGCCTTGATATAGGCGAGCTGATATCCGTTGAGCATCATAAAGATAAAGAAGATGGAGAAGTGGAACAGCACGGGCACCGCCCCCACGTAGTCGGCGGGGAAGAACAGCAACACCAGCGGCTTGCCCGCCAGCAGCATCAAGCCAAAGAAGGCCAGACTGACGATGGCGGAGAGACGGAAGATCCAGCGGCGGATCAACCTTATCTGGCGGTGATCGCCGTTGCGCAGATTGACCGCCAGCTCAGGCAGCACAAAGCGGTAGATGGGGAAGACAAACAGGGTGGTCATATAGGTGAAGATGGGGCGCACCACCACCTGAAAATCCCCCAGCTCGTCGATGCTGAAATGGCGGATGGTGAGCAGCACGGTGATGTAAATCATCAGGATGCTGGCCCCCGCCTCCAGCGAGGCGGTAAAGCTCTTCTTCACATAGCTCACCATCTCGGGCCCAAGCGCCACCTTGGCCAGCGGCTTGGTGGCGATGGCCCGGCGCCGCGAGACATACATATAACCGGCGATGGCGAGCGACGAGAAGGTCAGCCCGTAGAAAAGCGAAGCGAGCGCATCCATCCCCAGCCCGAAATAGCAGGCCATAAACAGCAGGCCATTGGCCAGTGGCTCCAGCCAGGTAACCCGGTTGGAGAGCTCATACATCCGGTACATTGCCACCAGATTGGTGAAGTAGACCTTGAGCCCCAGTCCGAAGATGACCCCCACCAGTTGCAGATACTCCACCCGGATATGGAGCCCGTGCTTGATATAGGGGATCACAGCCCCCCAGGTGAGCAGCACGATGCCAATCAGGAAGTAGCGGAAGATATTGATGATGTCCCGATCGTTTTTGGTCTGGGAGTAGCTCACCACCATGGAGGAGCGAAAACCGGTCATCAGGATAAAGGAGAGGGAGATCAAATCCACCACGCTGTTAAATAGCGCCAGCTCCCCCTTGGCGACCCACTGCGCCAGCCACACCTTGAAGGCGAAGCCGATAACGATGCTGACCAGCGAGGCCCACATCCCGGTGATAAAGGCCTGCTTGAGGCGTGCGAGAGAGGCGTATTGCATAACGAAAATGGATAACTTTCAGGGAAAAGAGAGAGGGCCATCTTATGAAAGCCCACCCGCCTTGAACAGCCTTAATCTCGCCGTGCCAACGCCCGCAATAAGTGGCCGCAGAAAAGCCGCAACAGCAAAACCCCCGCTTATTTCCTGAAAGCGGGCCTTTTGTGGTGGGCCGTTATGGCCGCTGATCGCAGCAATGGCAAGGCTTGCAGGCTGTCGCGCAGCCGCTATGACTGCGGCGCCGCCTTGATCAGCGCCTCGTAGTGTTCAATCAGCTCGGGGCCGTGCAGCGGCGAGTCGTGGCCGCCAATCACCGTCTTGATCGGCAGCTTCATCGCTTTCAGCCGCTCGATGGTCTGCGGATACGCCTTCACATTGGCAAAGCTCAGGTTGCCCAGCTTCTCCTTGAGGATGCAGTTGCCATAGAGCACCTGCTCGTCTGGGAAGTAGACAAAGATGCCGTCCGGCGTATGAGCCGGGCCCGCGTAGAAGGCGCGCACCTTGCCCTCTTGCAGCGTGAAGTCACCATCGTGCACCACGTTGGGCAGCACCAGCGGCAGATCCGGGTACTCCGGCAGCCCCTTGCGGGTAAAGGCGACAATCTCGGCCCAGTCGCTCTTCATCAGCTCCCGGGTCTGGCGGGTTGCCACCACCTTGGCCCCGATGGACTTCCAGTAGGCGTTACCACCTGCCCGATCGGTGTGGTAGTTGGTGTTGATTACCTCCAGCACCGGCTGGTGGCTGACCCGTTTGATCAGCTTGTGCAGCTCGCGGGCGGTATCCGGCGTCCAGGTCGCCCCCACCACAGTCACCCCCTTGGCCCCGAAATAGACCATGGAGTTTTCCTTTACGTAGTAGTTATCTTCAACCACGTAGACAGGGCCGCTCACCTGCATGAGTTCGATCCCAGCCGCCCGCACGCTGCCACCCCAGAAACTCGCCATCAACACCACGGCTCCGGCCAATCCGCACTTCATCCAACCTTTCATCACCTTGCTCCCTCGAACCAACCGCCCCCTCGCCACCCCTGTGGCAAGCCGGGCCTTTTAAGCAGCGGGCAGAAGATACGGGGGATTTGTGAGGGGAAAATGAGGTTGTGTGAAGAGAAGGTGAAGTCAGAGGAAAGTCCGGAGAAATCAGCAGCGACATCCTATTCGCGAACGTCCGAATACGCTTCGCTATTCGGATATATGGTCTTAATCTAAGCCTCTATCTTATATGATTCACATCGACCACTCACACAAAGGTTTCATTCAAAGCTCAGGCAAGGTTACACTAGACAGACTTAAGTGAGATTTATAAACTTTATTAACAAATTAAATGTGATTTAAATATGAAAGAAATTTTCAACGATTTTGTAAACGGCAACGCAACTACAAAACTGTCAATAATATCGAATGTATCAACAATTCTTGGAGTATCTGTAGCTACTTTTGTTGCTGGACCATTTCTCAGTAAATTTGCAGAGATGGAGTTTATTGTAAGCGATTTCATTATCGCAATAACATTTTACTTCATTTATTTATGGCTGGCAGCTAGCACCATTTACTTTTCAATAAAAGAGTTAATCAATAGTGCGCGCAATAGAAACACATCAGATATAATAACAAAAACCATTCAGCTTTTATTAATTCTGTGGGCTGCCATCGTTATATTCCCACATGCAAAATATTACACCGGGAACATTTTCAACACTAGTTATCTTTTACCTCCCCCTGCAAAAAAGGCTATATCAGGCTTATCGAAGATAAAAGTAGATGAAAATGATTCAAACATTACAGTGCAAGGTGAAATTATATTTAATAAGGGCATGAACGGTTCTGATTATGAGCTAGTGCTTTATAAAAAAAATGACGCTGGGGTTTATACACCAGTAGAGATGTCTAACCGTGAAGATTCATTCCGACTAAGTCAGAACGGTCAATTTACAATGCCTTTCGATACTCGTTACAATAAAATTAATGATCCTGCATTGGTTATCTATAGATCAGCAGACTGGTCGCTAACTACTTATATGACCTCACAACAGGGATACCCTGAAGGAATGACTCAATTACCATCTTCGGAAATGGATGCTCTCGATGCTTATGTTTTTTTCCTAAAGCACAAACCAATTCATATTAAATAGACATTTAACCACTGGTTTCAAAACTATTAACTATGAATTATCTCTTATAGAAGCTTATCCAAGTCATGTAGCAAAAGTGTTACCACTTCCAATATCGTTTCTCATGAGGCACCTACTGTATACCCAAGGATCCACCATTGATGGTGATAATCTTTAATTAGCTGACGATACAAGCATGAGTAATAAATAAGCACAAGATACGAACCAGACAACATAGGCAATAAAAACCACCCGCATAACGGGTGGTTTTTTCATTATCTCAGAATGAACCAGAGATATTTAACTCACAACAGCAATCAAACCAACGGCGGCGTGCGTGGCGGCACCATACGCTTGCTGCCGGTGGACTCGAAGGCCGACGCAAAGCGCAGCAGGTTGTTGTCGTCATAGGCACGACCGGCAAAGGTCAGCCCCACCGGCATACCGATATCGGCCATCACCCCCATGGGGACGGTGACGGTCGGCACGCCGAGATGGCGAATGACGAGGTTGCCGTTGGCAACCCAGATGCCGTTGCTCCAGGCGATATCGGCGGAGGCCGGATTCACATCCGCATCAGCCGGGGCGACATCGGCGACGGTGGGGAACAGCACGGCGTCGAGCTTGAGCCCGTCCATCCAGTCCTCCAGGTCCAGCTTGCGGGTCTTCTCCAGCCCACGCAGGCCGTCCGGCACTGTGGCGATCTCGTCCCAGGATTTCAGGCCGCGCTTGGCCATATTGACATACTCGCCCATGCCCGCCGCCAGATCGCCCTCGCGGTTCGGCAGGGTGCCCGGGTCGTGGGGGAAGATCTTCGGCCCATCGACATCCTCAAGCTTGTTCAACTTGGGATCGCCGTTGGCGCGCAGGAAATCGTCGAACGCCCAGCCGGAGAGCTCCCACAGCTCGTCGTTGAGAAACTCCGGGCTCACGATGCCGCGATTGAACACGGTCGGCGCGCCGGGTCGGTCCCCTTCGCAGTTGGAGACCAGCGGGAAGTCCACTTCGATGACTTCGGCGCCAGCGGCTTCCAGCGCCTTGCGCGCTTCTTCCCAGAGGGCAATCACGGTTGGACGGGTATGGATGCGCTGACCGGTCGGGCCACCAATGCCGGGGTTTTCGCTGGTGCCGGCCAGTTCATCCTTGTTGATAAACATGCGCGGCACGCCGAGGCGCTTGCCCTTGAGGGCGTCGGCCTTGGCAGCCAGCTCCAGATAGGAAGCCGGACGCACTTCGGAGGCCTTGGGCAGTTGCACCCAGGGCTGCATACGCCACAGATCGCCACGGGTGTCGGCATCGTCTGCCACCACTACGTCGAGCACTTCCAGCAGATCATTCATGGTGCGGGCATAGGGCACCACCACATCCATGGTCGGAGTCAGCGGCCAGTTGCCGCGCACCGAGATGACGCCACGGGACGGGGTGTAGGCGCACAGGCCGTTGTTGGAGGCAGGGCCACGACCGCTCGACCAGGTCTCTTCGGCCAGACCAAAGGCGGCGAAGCTGGCGGCGGTGGCAGTACCGGCCCCGTTGGAGGAGCCGGAGGCAAACGGCGCGGTCAGGTAGTCGGCGTTGTAGGGGCTCTCGGCACGGCCATAGACGCCGCGCTGCATGCCGCCATTGGCCATCGGCGGCATATTGGTCTTGCCAAGGCAGATGGCACCGGCGGCGCGCAGGCGCTCAACGGTAAAGGCATCGCGCTGGGCCACCAGATCCTTGAAGGCCGGGCTGCCGGAGGCGGCATTCAGCCCCTTGACCAGATAGCTGTCTTTGGCGGTGTAGGGGATGCCGTCGAGCGGGCTCAGGGTCTCGCCACGGGCACGGCGGGCATCGGAAGCCTCGGCTTCTTTCAGCGCATCGGGATTGGCGACCACCACGGCGTTGAGTTTGGTGGCAGTCTCGGGGCCGTTGTAGGCCTCGATCCGGGCCAGATAGGCCTTGACCAGTTCGACCGCTGTGGTACGGCCTGATTCGAGCGCGGCACGCAGCTCGGCAATGGAAACCTCGGTCACTTCGATCATTTAGGATCTCCTGTAAAAGGGTGACTGTTTGTCATGATGATCGCCGCATCAGCGACGGCGCTCATCACACCATCAAGAGAGAAAACCCCACGGCGTGGGGTTTTGAATACCAACCTCAGCTGGCTTGGAACAGGTTCTTATTTCCCTGAGGGGATTTGCTGAGTAATGCAGTGAATATTGCCACCGCCCAGCAGGATCTCGCGGGCCGGTACGCCGACCACGGTGTGCTCCGGGAAGATCTCTTCCAGAATGCGCTGGGCTTCGCCATCGGTGGCGGCATCCAGCAGCGGGTAGACAATGCGATCGTTGGTGATCAGGAAGTTCACATAGGAACCGGCCAGACGGCCTTCTGCCTCGCGTGGTACACCGCTGCCGCTCTCGACACCGGCAGACTCCTCTTCAGTGCAGAACAGCGGGCCCGGCTGGGGCAGCTTCCACACTTTCAGCTTGCGACCCTTGGCATCGACCTCCGCTTCCAGCACCTTGAGGGCGGCTACGGAGCGGGCGTACTGGGGATCGTTCTGGTCGTCAGTCCAGTGCAGGGCCACTTCACCCGGACGGACGAAGCAGCACATGTTGTCGATGTGGCCATCGGTTTCGTCCATGTAGACGCCTTCGTCCAGCCAGATAAAGCTGGTGACGCCCAGATAGTCGCGCAGGTGAGCTTCGATCTGCTCTTTGGTCAGGTGCGGGTTGCGGTTTTCGTTGAGCAGGCACTCGGCGGTGGTCAGGCAGGTGCCTTCGCCATCGACGTGGATGGAGCCCCCTTCCAGAATCAGCGGCGCGTCGTAACGAGCCATGCCGTGTTGGGCCAGCATCTGGGCAGCGACCTCTTCATCCTGATTCCACGGGTAGTAGAGACCGCCCTTGTGACCGCCCCAGGCGTTGAAGCCCCAATCCACGCCACGGCACTCGCCTGCGGCGTTGGTCACAATGGTGGGGCCGGTATCGCGGGCCCAGCAGTCATCGCTGTTCATTTCGACCAGGGTGACGTGGGCGGGCATGATGGCGCGAGCCTGCTCCATAAACTGGGCCGGAACCCCCATAAAGACCGGGGTAGCACCACCGATGGCATCGGCCACCTTGGCGAAGGTCTCTTGCGCGAAGCGACCGGCTACGCGCCAGTTGTCCGGGCGAAACGGCCAGATCATCCAGACGGCCTGCTGGTGCGCCCACTCGGCGGGCATGGTGAAGCCGTCGGCGGCCGGCGTGGAGTTAATGGTCTTGATGCTCATCGCAAGGCTCCTTGCATGGATTGAGGCCCCCGTTTACGCCCGATGCGGCGCGGGAACCCGGAAAAATAAGAGTGGGTCGCAGATTAAGACGTTGCGCCCCCATCCATCAAATGAATAGGATGGATTGTCCCATAAACACGGCGAATAATCCCCCCATGAAACTGCATCAGCTCGACCTCAATCTGCTGCTCGCGTTTGACGCCCTGATGACGCAGGGCAGCGTTACCCGCGCCGCCGAAGCGCTCTTTATCAGCCAGCCCGCCATGAGCCACTCCCTTAACCGGCTACGCACCTTTCTCGGCGACCCGCTTTTGGTGCGCACCCCGCAGGGGATGCTGCCGACCCCGCGCGCCCAGCGACTGCATCTGGGGGTGCAGCAGGCGCTGCGGCTGCTGGAACAGCAGCTCACCGAGGAAGAAGAGTTCGAGCCGAGCCAGTCGAAGCGGCGCTTCGTGCTCTGCACCACAGATTACGTGGAGTGCGTGCTGATCCCGCCGCTTATTCAGCGCCTCAGACGGCTGGCGCCGGGGGTTACCATCGAGATCCGCATCCTGCGCGACACCCTGCCCGAAGCCGAGCTGGCAAGCGGCGAGATCGATCTGGTGCTGGGCTTTGACGAGTACATGCAGGTGCCGGGGTATCTCGGCAAGGAGACCTGGCTCACCGAGCCGCTGGCCGGGTTGGTGCGCGCCGATCTGCCCATTGCCAAATCGGCCCCCGCCGGCGCCGAGGATGACCCCTCCCAGTGGCAGGAGCGCATCACCCTGCCGCAGCTCATCGCCATGCCCCATGTGTTCCACTCGCCGCTGGGCACCTCGGAGGCGAGCCTCGACCGCTATCTGAAGAGTCAGGGCTTTAGCCGCACCATCTCGGTCAACAGCCAGAGCTATATGTCCGCCGCCGCCATCGTCAGCCAGAGCGATCACCTCTTGGTGCTGCCCAGCATGGTGGCCGAGCTGCTCGCCACCCACTGGCCGCTGAAAAGCCTGCCGCTGCCCGCAGACGTACCGGATTATCACCTCAACTGCGTCTGGCACCCCGTGCATGCCCAGCAACCCGCGCTGGTGTGGCTGAAAGATTTGATGAAGGAGCTGGTGGGGCCGAGGTAAGGCCGCGGCGTCTGGCAACAAAGGTTGATGCAAGGGCTGAGACCAGAAACAACAGTGGCTCCCTCGGGAGCCACTGTTGTTTCTGCAGTATCGCCTTACGCCCGCAGGGCCCGCATCAGCTGGGCGACCACATCGTCGAGCAGGGGGCGATCGGGGCGGCACTGGGCGAAGGTGACCAGCCCTTGCAGGTTGATCAGCAGCAAGGCGGTGAGGGTGCGGATATTGCTATCCGGGGCCAGCTCGCCTTTTGCCTGTGCCTGTGTCAGCAACTCGGCCAGATCCTGCTCCAGTTCGCCGTAGATGGCCTTGACCCGCTGGGTCAGCTCCTCATCCTGCTCGCTCAACTCCATCATGGTGCGAGTCACCAGACAGGAGCCGCAAAGCGCCTCTCCCACAATCCCGTCGAGATAGGCAGCAAGGCCCGCCAGCGGGCTCGAGTTGTCGAGCAAGGCGCGGCGCAGGGTGCGTTTGCCCTCGACATAGTGATCCACCGCCGCCAGCAGCAGGCCGCGCTTGTTGCCGAAGGCGCCGTAGATGCTGCCCGGATGCAGGCCGGTGGCGGCCACCAGCTCCTGCATGGTGGTCTTGGCGTACCCCTTGGCGCGAAACGCTTCCATGGCATTTCGCAGCACCTCGTCCCGATCAAACTCGGCTATGCGCATGGTTCCTCCCGTGAGAAATGGTTCACCGGCAAGGGGCAAACAGGCCCGCCGATAAAGAGTGGCTGGAAAGGGCGGCAAGTTTACCCCAGCCGCCCGCTCGGGCCAACATTCTTGAACGAGCATTCAAAAAAAGCTTGCGCCCGACGCAAAAAACGTCTTGAATGCACATTCAAGAATAACCCGTTCAGGACAAACTATCATGAATACCCTGTTTCAGCCGTATCGACTCAATGACACTCTGACCCTGGCCAACCGCTTCATGATGGCCCCGCTCACCCGCTGCATGGCAGGCCCCGGTCTGGTGCCGACCGAGCAGATGGCTGCCTATTACGGCCGCCGCGCCGACATCGGTCTGATTGTTTCCGAGGCCGTCATCATTCGCCCCGACGGGCAGGGCTACCCCAATACCCCGGGCCTCTTTACCCAGGCGCAGATCGATGGCTGGAAGAAAGTGACCAGCGCCGTGCACGCCAAGGGCGGCAAGATCTTCGCCCAGCTGTGGCACGTCGGTCGCCTCTCCCACCCCTTCTTCCATCAGGCTGAAGTGCTGGCCCCCTCTGCCGTGGCGCACGAGGGCACAGTACCCCGCATGCGCGAGCTGACCTATCAGGTACCGCGTGCCCTGACCGAGGCCGACATCGCCCAGCTGGTACAGGATTACGCCCAGGCCGCTGCCAACGCCATCGAGGCAGGCTTTGACGGGGTGGAGATCCACGGTGCCAACGGCTATCTGATCGACCAGTTCCTGCACCACTCCACCAACCTGCGCACCGACAACTACGGCGGCAGCCCGGAAAAGATGAGCCGTTTCGCGCTGGAAGTGGTCGATGCCATCAGCGCCCGTATCGGCGGTGATCGGGTTGGCATTCGCCTCTCCCCCGGTGCCTATGTTCATCTGGAGGGCAGCCCGGAAGATCGCGCCGTGTTCGACTATTTGCTGGCCGAGCTCAACGATCGCCCGCTGGCCTATATCCACCTCGGCATCTTCGATGACAACCTCACCTTCGATTATCTGGGTGGCCGCGCCTCCGACTATCTGCGCGCCAACTACAAGGGCAATCTGGTCGGGGTGGGCAACTACGACGCCGAGCGCGCCGCCGTGGCCATCGAGGCCAACCGCTTCGATCTGGTGGCCATCGGTCGTCCGCTCATCGCCAACCCGGACTATCTCGACAAGGTGAAGAAGGGCGAAGCGCTGGTGCCCTACGCCGACACCATGCTGGCCGAGCTGGTATAACCGCACCGCCATCGCCAGACGACAGGCAATAAAAAACGAGGGGAGCGATTGCTCCCCTCGTGTTATTCACTTGTTCAGCCGTTTGTTGTCAGCCGGCAGCCACCGTGATCAGGTGCGAAACAGCGCTTCGATGGAGAGTCCCTGGCTCAGCAGGATCTCCCGCAGGCGGCGCAGCCCTTCGACCTGGATCTGACGTACCCGCTCGCGGGTCAGACCAATCTCGGCCCCCACATCTTCCAGCGTGGCAGGCTCGTAACCCAGCAGGCCGAAACGGCGTGCCAGCACTTCCCGCTGCTTGGGATTGAGCTCTTCCAACCAGTGCACAATGCTGGCGCGCATGTCGTCATCCTGAGATTCCAGCTCGGGCCCCATGCCGCGCTCATCGGAGAGCACATCCAGCAGCGCCTTGTCGCGATCGCCACCGATGGGGGTATCTACCGAGGTGATCTTCTCGTTGAGCTTGAGCATGCGGTTCACACTGTCCACCGAACAATCCAGCGCAAAGGCGATATCCTCGGCGGTCGGTTCATGATCGAGACGGTGCGAGAGTTCACGCGCGGTGCGCAGGTAAACGTTTAACTCCTTGACCACATGAATGGGCAGACGGATGGTGCGGGTCTGGTTCATGATGGCCCGCTCAATAGTCTGGCGGATCCACCAGGTGGCGTAGGTGGAGAAACGGAAGCCGCGCTCGGGGTCGAACTTCTCGACCGCACGGATAAGACCGAGGTTGCCCTCTTCGATGAGATCCAGCAGCACCAGGCCGCGGTTGTTGTAGCGACGGGCGATTTTCACCACCAGTCGAAGGTTGGACTCGATCATGCGCTTGCGGGCTGCTTTGTCACCCCGCAAGGCACGACGGGCGTAGTAGACTTCCTCTTCGGCAGTGAGCAGCGGGGAAAAACCAATCTCCCCCAGATAGAGTTGCGTGGCATCCATCACCTTGTTCAGTTCCGGTGCCAGCAACTCATCGGAGATAGTCTCTTCCGCCTCGGCGACTACCTCATGCAACTCTTCTACTTCTTCTTCGTTCGATTCGGGTTCAACGTCAAACTCTAACTCTGCATCCTGCATTACCAGTTGTTCTTGGCTCATGGTGTGTCTCCCTGACGTTACCAGAGTAAGACGGTCTCTCTGGGGTTAACGCTTTGGCAAATAGCTCATCGGATTGATCGATTTGCCTCGGTACCGGATCTCGAAATGCAATCGCACATCCGGCGCGTCCGTGCTACCCATGTTGGCAATGACCGAGCCCCCCTTGACGCTGTCCCCTTCCTTCACCCGCAACTCATCGTTGTGTGCGTAAGCGGAGAGATAGTCATCATCATGCTTGAGGATGATCAGCTTGCCGTACCCCCTTAAAGCACTGCCAGCGTATACCACTTTACCACCGCTGGCGGCGTAGACGGGTTGCCCCTTCTGGCCGGCTATGTCGATACCCTTGTTACCCTGTTCTGCAACAGAGAACCCCTCGACGATCCGGCCTTTTGCGGGCCAGTGCCAAGCAAGTCTCGACTGGGAGTTGTTTGTTTTTTGTTCTTTGGTCTGAGCGTATTCCTTCGGTGCCGCCGGAGCAACGGATTTCTGAGCGATGAATGGCGTGGTCTGACCAGAGCCGCTCGGCTCAGCCAACGGACGCGGTCCGCTGCTCGGACGGCTCACTGCCACCGGCGTTACAGTTGCCGGACGAGTCGTAGCCACCATCTGGGTCGAACCACCGCCAGCGGTCTGGACGTTGAGTACCTGACCCGGCTGCAGCGCATAGGGGGCGCTCAGATTGTTGCTCTGGGCCAGCACCTGCGGCGTCATGCCAAACTGGCGGCCGATGCTGCTCAGGGTATCGCCGCGGCGTACTTCATAGGTACCGGCACTTCTGCTGCTGGTCACCGCAGAGCCCGATGCGTCGAGACGCAGCCGCTGCCCCGGGTAGATATTGTAGGGCGGACTGATGTTGTTGAGACTGGCCAGCGACGGCACGTCGTTGCCGGAGTTGAAGGCGATGGAGTAGAGGGTATCGCCCCGCTTCACCACATAGCTGCCGCCCTGAATGGGGGCGCTGAGCTGAGTGCCGCTCTGGCGAGCCGGAATGGTCGAGACGAACTGATCATCACCTACCCCATCCACCGGAGCTGCATTTTTACTGGAGGAGCAGGCAAGCAGCAGCCATGACAACACCACGACACTGCTTCCTTGCCAAATACGCGAACGCATAATGGATCCTTAACGACTAAACCAGAAATAGGCCACAACGGCCAGACCAATACAGAGCCAACCGAGCACATCCACGTAGTGCATCAGTTTGCGTTCCATCTTCTCGCCCCCCCAGCGCATCAGGCCCGCCACCAGGAAAAAGCGCATGCCACGACCGATGAGGGAGGTGATGATGAAGGGCAGCAGAGCCATTTGCAACAACCCTGCCGTCACGGTAAACACCTTGTAGGGGATGGGGGTGAAGCTGGCAATGAAAATGACCCAGATCCCCCACTGCTCAAACCAGTGGCGGGCGATCCCGATCTTGTCCTGATAGCCCACAGACTCCACCAGCGGCAGCACCACCGGATCCCACAGGGCATAGCCAAGGGCGTAACCGAACAGGGCACCCAGCACCGAGAAGAGGGTTGCCAACCCGGCGTAGTGCCACGCCTTGTGCGGCTTGGCGAGCGCCATTGGCGCCAGCATCACGTCCACCGGGATCGGCCAGAACACCGACTCGATAAAGGCGGTGATGGAGAGATACCAGGGGGCATGCTTGTGGCGGGCCCACTGCATCACCAGTACGTACAAACGGGAAAACAACTTCACTCAACATCTCCGTCAATCAGGGGAACAAAACGTACCGGTTCCAGAATACGGCTGGTCAACTGGGAGCCGGATCGTTCGATCAGCTGCAGGGTCTGCTGGCTGTCACCCACCGGCAACACCAGTCGACCCCCTTCGGCCAGCTGATCGGTCAGTGCCGTGGGGATTTCGCTCGCCGCGGCAGTCACCAGAATGGCGTCATAAGGCCCCTTGTTGGGCCACCCCAGCCAGCCGTTGCCGTGCTTGGCCGAGACATTGTGCAGATCGAGCTGGCGCAGTCGGCGCCGGGCCTGGAACTGCAGCGACTTGATCCGCTCAACGGTATAAACATGCTCCACCAGATGGGCGAGGATCGCCGTCTGGTAACCGGAGCCAGTGCCAATCTCCAGCACGTGGGCCGGATCATTTTGCATCAGCAACTCGGTCATTCGCGCCACCATGTAGGGCTGCGAAATGGTCTGGCCGTGGCCAATGGGCAGGGCGGTGTTGTCCCACGCCTTGTGCGCCATGGCCTCGTCCACGAACAGCTGGCGCGGCACTTTCGCGATGGTCGCCAGCACGCGAAAATCGCGAATATCCTGCGCAATGAGCTGATTTAACAGGCGCTGTACTATCACACCACCCTCATCCCTGCAGATCTAACCAGGCCCCCAGACCGGCGAGACTGTCATAGGCAGTCATATCGATGGTCAGGGGGGTAATCGAGACATAGCCCTGCTCGATGGCAGCAAAGTCGGTACCGTCACCGGCATCCTGCTGGCTGCCGGGAGGGCCAATCCAGTAGATGGGCTGGCCACGGGGATCCTCGGTGCAGATCACCGACTCCGCCCGGTGGCGATTGCCAAGGCGGGTGGTCTTGATCCCCTTGATCTGCTCGAGGGGCAAATCCGGCACGTTGACGTTGAGGATCTGATCGGCAGGCAGGGGGTGTTTCATCAGTCCCTTCACCAGCAGGGCCGCATAGTGGGCCGCCGTGGCGAAGTGGGTCTTGCCCACCAGCGAGATGGCGATGGAGGGGTAGCCAAGATGGCGCCCCTCGGTGGCCGCGGCGACCGTGCCCGAGTAGATGACATCATCCCCCAGGTTGGCGCCGTGGTTAATACCGGCCACGACCATATCGGGTTCAGGGCGTACCAGCTCGTTGACCGCCAGATGCACGCAGTCGGTCGGCGTGCCCTTCACCGCATAGTAACCGGTTTCGCTGATACGGGTGACCCGCAGCGGTACTTCCAGCGTCAGGGAGTGACTCGCGCCGCTGCGATTGCGATCCGGCGCCACCACAATGACCTCGCCGCAGGCGCGCAGCGCCTCGCTGAGAGCTCGAATGCCCTCGGCATGCACACCATCATCATTACTGACCAGAATTCGCATCGGTCTGATTCCTGAAACCATGATCGGCCTCTTCGGCCTGCATTAACTCGCGCACCACGCTGGTGGCAAACGCGCCCGCTGGCAGGAAGAAGGAGAGGGTCAGCGCCTCGCCGTCCAGTTGCCAGCTCATCTGCTCCGGCTTGAGCAGCAGCGGGCGGCGATCCTGATCCAGCCCCGCCTTCTCCAGCCCGTCACACCAATCGCTGTAAGGGGCCAACACGCCCTGTTCAAACTCGGCAGCGGCACCCTGACTGGCCAGACGGCCACGGCCCCACTGGGGGGCGGTCAGTTGCACGTCGCCGGAGGCAAGGCGCGCTTCCAGCTCGGGGGTCAGCACCTCTTCACTGAAGATGGAGTGGCTGCCCTTGAGCATCACGCAATCACCGGCCAGCAGCTGATGGGCCAGCCCCTGCTCGATACGGGCGCTGACGATGGCGTTGAACAGCATGCTGCGGGCGGCAGAGAGATAGAGGGAGCGCTTGTTGCGATCCTTGATCCGCTTGCCGGCAAACATCGCCTTGGCCGCTTCCAGGTTGTTGCCATCGCGGCCAAAGCGCTGCTCACCATAGTAATTGGGCACGCCCTGCCCGGCGATGGCCTGCAGGCGCGCTTCCAGTCCGTCGGCCTGTTCCAGACCGGTGAGGCGCAGGGTGAAGTGGTTACCCTTGAGGTAGCCGACCCGCAATTTGCGGTTGTGACGCTTGGCTTGCAGGATCTGGATGCTGTCGCTCTCGATAACCGACAAATCCGGCTCGGCCTTGCCCGGCAGATGAATGCCAAACCACTGCTCGGTCACCGCGTGGCGATCCTTCAGGCCCGCCCAGGTCACCGCATTGCGGTTGACCCCGGCCGCATCGGCCAGCAGACCGGCCACCCAGGCAGTGTTCTCGCCGGTTTTGCGCACCCGGACGAAGATGTGCTCCCCTTCCCCGCAGGGTTCGAAGCCGAGATCTTCATTGACCACGAAGTCGGCGGCCTCGGCCTTGAGGATACCGCGGGCGGTGGGCGCCCCGTGCAGATAGGCAAGTTGTTCCAGCATTATTGTTTCACCAGTAGGACGACGGCTTCGGTGGCGATCCCTTCCTTGCGCCCCGTAAACCCAAGCTGTTCGGTGGTGGTCGCCTTGACGTTCACCCGGTTCAAATCACATTGCAGGTCGGCGGCCAGCACGGCGCACATGGCGTCGATATGGGGGGCCATTTTGGGGGCCTGGGCGATGATGGTCACATCCAGGTTGCCGATGGCATACCCTGCGCGCTGCACGCGGGCAAACACATCCCGCAGCAGGATGCGACTGTCGATCCCCTTGAACTCGGCAGCGGTATCGGGGAAGTGGCGACCGATGTCACCGGCACCGATGGCCCCCAGCAGGGCATCGCTCACCGCGTGCAGCACCACGTCGCCGTCGGAGTGGGCAACCAGCCCCTGTTCGTAGGGAACCGGCACCCCACCCAGCATGCAGGGGCCAACCCCACCAAATTTATGGACATCAAAACCATGACCTATGCGCATCATCAGCGGCAACCTCCCAACATGCTGAAACCAACCCCATCAATTTTGTGTACGTCCACACCATGTCCAATCCGGATCATGCTAACTCCTTGTTCGGGCCTGTTTGTTCGAGACAGCCTGCTCTGAACGGTTTGTTCTGACTGAGAGGTTTATGCCTGCTGGCTTAAAAACAGCCCCGCCAGCGACAAGTCTTCCGGCCGGGTCACTTTGATATTGTCGGCGCGCCCTTCCACCATCCGCACCGCGAATCCGGCCCGCTCCATGGCGGAGGCCTCGTCGGTGATGGTGGCGCCCAGCAGCAGCCCTTCTTCCAACGCCCGTTGCAGGGCACGGGTCGGGAACATCTGCGGCGTCAGGGCATGCCAGAGCTGCTCGCGCTCGACGGTGGCGATGATATTGCCCTCGCCATCGGAGCGTTTCATGGTATCGCGCACCCGGCTGCCGAGAATGGCACCGCCGCAGCCCATGGCCGCAGCAATCAGCGCATCGAGATCGCCGTGAGTCAGACAGGGGCGAGCCGCATCGTGCACCAGCACCCACTCCCCTTGCGCCACATGAAGGCCATTGAGGACGGAAAAAGCGCGCTCGGCGCCTCCCTCTACCCGCACAATGCGCGGGTCGGCCGCCACGGGCAGGGCCTCGAACCAGCGGTCATGGGCCGCCAGCGCCACGATCACCTGGGCGATGGCCGGGTGGGAGAGCAACCGCTCCAGGGTATGTTCGAGAATGGTTTTACCCGCCAGTTGCAGGTACTGCTTGGGGCAATCGGCCCCCATCCGGCTACCGATACCGGCGGCAGGGACGATCGCCGTCAGGCCGGATACCCGGCTGGCATCAGTCATCGTAGGGCGCATCGTCCGGCACTGTCTCTTTGTCTTTCTCTTTGGGGATGATCCGGTAGAAGGTCTCCCCCTGCTTGATGTAACCCAGATCGTTGCGCGACAGCTCCTCGATGGCCTCGAGGCCAGAGGTGAGATCATCTATCTCGCGGTAGATGAGGTCGTTACGATCCTTGAGAGTCTGGTTGTCCCGCTGTTGCTGCGAGATGGCCTCCGACAGGTTCTGGTAATCGGATAGCCCGTTCTTCCCCAGCCAGAGGTCATATTGCAGTCCCCCCAGCAGGAGGATCAGGATCAGGGTGAATAGGCGCATGCACTGGGTCTCCTTCAGGCGGCCTAGTGTCCCATATTCGGTGCCAAGACAAAAGAAAGCGAGCACCGTCGAGCCCCCGGCCGAACATAAAAAAGTGCCCAAGAGTGAATCAGATAGCACAAAGCCCCGCCAAACCGGTGCAAGGATGGCCAACCAGGGCGCTCCTTATCCGGGGGCGGGGCTCTCAATCAGAAAGCTATCAGGGGGATCAGTTCACCGCGACTGGTTCTCCCGCGCTCTCGGCCGGGGTGTTGTACTCCTCCTCGGCATCACGGAAACGCTCCAGCATCGCTTTTGATGGCGCTTCACCCAGCAGGCTACCCACTACGATGGCCAGCAGTGCGAACAGGAAGCCCGGGATGATTTCATACAGCCCCAGCCAGCCAAACTGCTTCCAGACGATGACGGTGATGGCACCGACCAGCATGCCGGCCAGCGCGCCGTTGCGGGTCATTCGCGGCCACAGCACCGAGAGCAGCACTACGGGGCCGAAGGCGGCACCGAAACCGGCCCAGGCGTAGCTCACCAGCCCCAGCACCCGGTTCTCCGGATTCATGGCAACGGCAATGGCAATCACCGCGATCAGCAGCACCATCAGGCGACCCACCCACACCAACTCACGCTGGGAGGCGTTCTTGCGCAGGAACGGCTTGTAGAGATCCTCGGTAATGGCGCTGGAACAGACCAGCAGCTGGCAGCTCAGGGTACTCATCACCGCCGCCAGAATGGCGGAGAGCAGCACACCGGCGATCCAGGGGTTGAACAGGATCTTGGAGAGCTCGATAAAGACCCGCTCCGGGTTACCGGTCACCCCAGCCGCCACTTCCGGGAAGCGGGCAAAGTAGGCCAGTCCGAAGAAGCCGATGGCCACCGCGCCTGCGAGGCAGAACACCATCCAGGTCATGCTGATGCGACGGGCATTGGCCATGGAGTGGTGGGAATCCGCCGCCATGAAACGGGCCAGAATGTGGGGCTGACCGAAGTAGCCCAGGCCCCAGGCCATCAGCGAGACAATGGCGATCACATCCAGATTCTTGAACATGTCGAGGTTGGTGGCGCTCTTCGCGGCTACCTCGATCATGGCGCTGTCCACCCCACCGACGGCGATGATGACGAAGATCGGGGTCAGGATCAGGGCGAAGATCATCAGGGTCGCCTGCACCGTGTCGGTCCAGCTCACCGCGAGGAAACCACCGAAGAAGGTGTAGGTGATGGTGGCGGCGGCACCGACCCAGAGGGCGGTGTTGTAATCCATGCCAAAGGTGCTCTCGAACAGACGGGCACCGGCCACCACGCCGGAGGCGCAGTAGATGGTGAAGAACAGCAGGATCACCAGCGCCGAGAGGATCCGCAGCACCTTGCTGTGATCTTCAAAGCGGTAGGTGAAATAGTCCGGCAGGGTCAGGGCATTGCGGTTTTTCTCGGTATGTACCCGCAGGCGACCCGCTACCCAGCGCCAGTTGAGGTAGGCGCCGATGACCAGACCGATGGCGATCCAGCTCTCGGAGATGCCGCTGACGAAGACGGCGCCGGGCAGGCCCATCAGCAGCCAGCCGCTCATATCTGAGGCGCCGGCGGAGAGGGCGGTAACCCAGCTCCCCATCCGGCGACCGCCCAGAATGTAGTCATCAAAGTTGCGGGTGGCGCGATAGGCGACGAAGCCGATCAACACCATTCCGAGGATATACACCAGGAAGGTGATTAACATGGGTGTGCTAGCTGTCATGCAAAACTCCGTTTTGTGTCATTTTCTGCCCGCTCTGGTGACGGGCTCATCCCTAAAAAACCGGCCTAGCTTAATCAGCCGTTCGCGCCAGCTCAACCACTTTTAACAAACACAAAACACAATAAAAACCTTTGCGCATCAAATCATCTGCCGCATCAAGAGGATGGCGCCAGATTTCCTGCCGTGACCATGTTGTCCATATCGCCGCGCTGGCAGCTATTGAGCGTTCTGTTTTCACATTTTGTTACTATCCATTTTTTACAAGCCTGCGCCCCGCTCCTACACTCCCCGCCCAGTCTCATTACACCAGCCAGAGCTCGGCACCATGTCATCTCATCTGTCACACCTGCGCACCCTCGCCCGCCACCTTCACCCGGTGGAAGAGTCGGGTCATCTCATCAGACGGGCCAAGTATGTGGGGCGTCTCTGGCTCAATCCCGGCGCCCGCGCCCTCTATCGCCAGCAGCAGGAGCAACCGCTGCTGGCGCAGGCGATCAGCCGCTTCCCCGATATTCTGGAAAAGCCGATCCACCCCTATCGCCACAAGGGGCTCCGCAAGCGCCTGCGAGCCGGGCTTATCAGCGGCCACTACCAGCAGCTGGCCCGTCAGCTGCCGAAGGCGCAGCAACTGGCGATCTACAGCGGGCGCGGCCTGTTGCTGGCCCAGTGGCAGAGCGACAAGCTGACGGCACCGCTGACCCTGCAATTGGATTACCAGACCCACATGGGCAAAGAGGGGGAGATGAGCCTGACCCTCAAGCTGGGTGACGCGGCGCTCTATTACATGGCCCTCAATCTGCGCCCCGCACCGAACCCGACCCTCGAGATCTGCTCGCTGCAGGGCGGCAAGGGGCAGAGCGAGGAGATCAAGCTGGTCACCAAGGCGTGCGGCGGGCTGCGCCCCATGTCCCTGCTGGTCTATATGGCCGCCGAACTGGCCCGGGGGTTGGCGTGCAAGAGCCTGCTCGGGATCCGCACCCAAAGCCACGTCTATCAGAGCAGCAAGCGCACCGCCGATCGGGTCAAGTTCGACCTCGACGGCTTGTGGCAGGAGCATCAGGGCTGCGTGCAGGATGAACTCTGGATGAGCCTGCCGCTGGAGGTGCCCCGCAAGACGCTGGAGGAGATCCCCTCCCGCAAGCGGGCCAGCTACAAGGCGCGCTACCAGCTGCTCGATCAGCTCGGCAGCGAGCTGCAGGCAAATCTGCTGCGACGCTGAGTCAGCGCAGCAGAAACAAAAAGGGCGAACAGCATGCTGTTCGCCCTTTGTCATGACGGGGATCGGTCCTTAGCGGTTGATCGCCATCGGCATGCCGTTACGCTGCTCCAGCGCCTGCTTCACCCGCTGGGAGTCGCTGTCGGCGTGAGCGATGAAGCGGGTCACCGCCGGAGTCATCGGCAGCGGTGCCGGCAGCTTGGAGTTGAACTCCTCCTCGCTGCGCGACAGCGGCTGGTGCACTTCCAGATAGCGGACGCCGTTCGGTTCGAGAGAGGCCTTGATCGGCTGGTTGACGAACTGGACGCGGGTACCGACCGGTACCTGCTTGAACAGGTACTCGATATCTTCGTTACGCAGACGCACACAGCCGTGGCTCACCCGCAGGCCGATGCCGAAGTTGGCGTTGGTGCCGTGGATGGCGTACATCTTGCCGATGTAGAGGGCGAACAGACCCATGGGGTTGTCCGGACCGGCCGGCCATACCGCAGGCAGGCTCTCGCCACGGGCGGCATATTCGGCGTGCATCTTGGCGGTCGGGGTCCAGGTCGGGCCCGCTTTCTTGCGCTGCACGCTGGTCACCCAGTTTTCCGGAGTATCGGTGCCAAGCTGGCCGATGCCGATGGGCAGCACTTCAACCACTTTTTTACCCTTGGGGTAGTAGTAGAGGCGCATCTCGGCCACGTTGAGCACCACCCCTTCCCGCGGCGCATCCGGCAGGATCAGCTGTTGGGGGATCACCAGCTTCTCGCCAGTCTGCACCAGCAGGGGATCCGCATCGGGGTTGGCTTCAGTCATGTTGGTGAGCCCCAGCTGGAATTTCGCCGCAATGGCCTCCAGCGGCTGGCCGTTCTCTTCGGCCGGGACCACGTATTCCAGATTTTCCCCTACCAGACGGCTGTTGGCCGCAGGCAGAGCATATTCAACAGCGAAAACCGGCGCAGCGGTCAGCAGCAGGCTGTAGCAGAGTGTTGCCACACTATTGCGAAGGAGCTTCATAACTTTCCCATGATGATGACTTGAAGTGACGTCTCTGGGCTGGCAGCTGATCAAGCGGGATCAGGGGCGCGAAGAGAAGGCCGCCATTTTTCTCCTCTGCACGGCAAATTTCAACTGACAAGTGGCGACGGGTCGATGATTAATATGCGGATTTTTCCGCGTCCCCGACCCGCCCGGTTTCCCTGTTTATCCCCGTTGCCAGCCACGCATGTCGTAACCTGTGGGAGATTGATGCAACCGCAGATGAAATTGCTCAATGATGGCAAAGATATGGTCGAAAATATCGGCCTGGATCCCTTCGTAATCGGCCCATGCGGTGGTCGCGGTAAAGCAGTAAATTTCCAGCGGCAGCCCATCTGACGTGGGCGCCAGCTGGCGCACCATCAGGGTCATGTCCTTGCGAATGCCGGAGTGGGCGCGCAGGTAGGCATCCAGATAGGCGCGCAGGGTGCCGAGGTTGGTGAGGTGACGACCGTTGATGGGGCAGCTCAGGGCATCACTCAGCTGCTGGTTGTAGGCACTCAGCTCCTGCTCCTTGCGGCTGAGATAGGGTGCCAGCAATTGCGCCTGCTTGAGCTGCAACTGCTCCTCGGCCGTCAGAAAGCGCACGCTGGTCATGTCGATATTGACGCTGCGCTTGATGCGGCGGCCGCCTGATTCGGTCATCCCCTGCCAGTTTTTGAAAGAATCGGAGATCAGGGCATAGGTGGGAATGGTAGTGATGGTCTTGTCCCAGTTCGACACCTTGACCGTGGTGAGGCCGATATCAGTCACCTCACCATCGGCGCCGTACTTGTCCATTTGCAGCCAGTCACCGACGCTCAGCATCCGGTTGGCGGAGAGCTGGATCCCCGCCACCAGCCCGAGGATGGGGTCCTTGAACACCAGCATCAGCACTGCGGTCATGGCCCCCAGACCGCTGAACAGGAACAGCGGTGACTTGCCGAGCAGCAGGGCGATCATCAGGATGCCCACCAGAATGCTGCCTACCAGCTTGGCCCCCTGGAAGATGCCGCGCAGGGGCAAATCCCGCCCCAGCCGGGTGTAACGGCTCACCGACAACAGGCAGTCGAGCAGGGCGAAGAAGGCCAGCAGCAGGAACAGCAAAATCCAGAGCTGGGCCACCATCTCGATAAGCTTGAGGCTATCCGATTGACGGGGCAGCCAGATCTCTGCCTGACCGAGCAGCACGGCCCCCTGCAACACGAAGGCCAGCCGGTTGAAGAGGCGCTGTTGCAGTTGGGGCGGCAGCCAAACCTGCTTGGCCTTGCCGAGGATCCCCACCAGCCGGACCAGCAGCACCCGGTGCAGCGCCATGTGCAGCAGCAGCGAGGTGATGACGATAAAGCCCAGCGCGATCACCAGCGCCATCAGGTTGGTCACTTCCACCCCCAGGCCCGACAACCAGTTAAAAAACGCCTCTTTCATTGCTCTCTCCCGAACCGGGCAGCCCACTGGCTGCAAAAACAGTGGTGGTCAGGGTACCGCCCCCCTCCCCCATGTCAAATCGGCGAGCGCCAGAAACGACAACGCCCGGCACAGGCCGGGCGTTGTTTCAAAGCGAGGCTGACTTAGCAGACCAGGCTCAGGGCATCGCGGGCGATGACCAGCTCTTCGTTGGTCGGGATCACCATGGCGCAACGGCTGTCGGCGGTGGTGATGCGGCCTTCGCCACCCAGTACCGCGGCGTTGTTGGCCTCTTTATCCACCTTGAAGCCGAACAGGGCCAGACGTGCCAGCACCATCTCGCGCACCATGGCGGCGTTCTCACCGATACCGCCGGTGAAGACAATGGCGTCCAGACGACCGTCCATCGCAGCGGCATAGGCACCAACATACTTGGCCACACGGTAGGTGAAGACATCCAGCGCACGCTTGGCACCGGCGTCGGTGGCGTAGTTGGTGGTGACGTAGCGGCAGTCGCTGCTCGCTTCGGTCAGCCCCAGCAGACCGGACTCACGGGTCAGGGTGTGGTTGATCTGCTCCACGCTGTAACCGAGCTGATCGTGCATGAAGAACACCACGGCCGGATCGATATCACCGGAGCGGGTACCCATCGCCAGACCTTCCAGCGGAGTCAGACCCATGGAGGTGTCAACGGATTCGCCGTTCTTGATGGCGCAGACAGAGGCACCGTTACCCAGGTGGCAGTTGATGATGTTCAGTTCATTCAACGGCTTGCCCAGCTCTTTTGCGGCTTCTTCCGCGATGTAGCGGTGAGAAGTACCGTGGGCACCGTAACGACGGATACCGTGTTCGCGGTAGAGCTTGTGCGGCAGCGCATAGAGGTAGGCCTCTTGCGGCAGGGTCTGGTGGAACGCGGTGTCGAACACGGCCACGTTCTTCTCGGACAGCTGCGGGAACACTTTCAGCGCGGCACGAATACCGATCAGGTGCGCCGGGTTGTGCAGCGGAGCGAACGGAATGGCGGCTTCGATACCGGCGATCACGCCGTCATCAATGCGCACGGAGCGGGAGAACTGCTCGCCACCGTGTACGATACGGTGACCGATGGCCACCAGTTGCTCTGCAAGAGTCGGATCCTGCGGCAGGATGTGACCCACGATATGGTCGAGGGCCTCCTGGTGAGCGGCACCCGCTCCCAGCATGGCTTCGCCCTTGACCCCGTGGAGTTTCCATTTGATACGTGCATCATCCAGATTGAAGCATTCGGCCAGGCCGGACAGCATGTCCTCACCTGTTTCGGCGTCCATTACGGCAAATTTCAGGGAAGAGCTACCGCAGTTAAGGATCAATACCAACTTGCTCATGTTCTACATCTTCCTGTGCTTCGGCTTTATGCCGACAGTGTCGTGTCATCCAAAAGAGGATGGGATTCCCCTGCCGGGGGCTTATGGTCGCAGGAGGGTGCGCCCAATTTTTCAATTCTTGCGAGTTTCAACGCATTAAAGGGTGCGCAGTACTCGTTTCAATTCTTGGTCTTCACAGTAAACACGCATCAAGGGTGCGTATCACTGGTTTCAATTCTTGCAAGTTTCAACGCATCAAGGGTGCGCATCACTCGTTTCAATGCATGACGGGGCAAGCGGCCCTGCTGTGATCGGGTCTCTGACACCCAAGGATAGCGCTTAGCAGCTGGCCAGCAGATCCCGGTGTACCTTGACCACCAGCTTCTTCACCTTGGCGGGCTGGTTGAAGGTACAGAGCGGGCGGTGCAGCTCGCCCGGCCAGAAGATGGCGAAATCGCCCGGTTGCAGCGCCAGGTAGCTGGTCTGCTCGTCAGCGACAAACCAGAGGTCGGGATGGGGATGGTCGGCGCCGTCGCTCACGTAGTCGTGGGGGCCCACACCTATCCACTCTTCACCGCGCAGCAGCAACTGGATATCGAGATACTGCTGATGGAATTCGCCACGGCGATCCGCGGCTGGCTCGGTCAGATCCTCGCTCACCAGACAGAACAGATTGAGGCCATCGATCTCGGTCTTGCCGAGCGGAGCGTCCCCCCAGTGCGCCACGCTCTTCACCACCTCGGCCATGATGCGGGCCAGCGGGGCGGGCAGCGGCGTTCGCTGCAGGGTGTTCAGGCTACCGGTGATCATGGCGTCTGTTTCCTGTTAGGTATATCTGAGCGGCATCTTTGCCAGCCAATGAAAAAGGACCTGTGACAGGTCCTTCAATAATGCCGTCTGCAATCCGTGCAAACCGGTTTAGAGCTTTTGCTCATGTTCAGCTATATGGGCACTGTTACACACTCGTCAGCACCTTGCCAAGAGACATAATCCCATTTTCATAGTGATCGTACCAGCTGAAACCATATTATTCACCACCCTTTCCCCCTCGACTTTGACCAGACGCAAAAACCGTTTAACAACCGGTTTCATTCAAGCCTTTTGGGCATTTTCCACCGGTTTGGCGTACATGGCCCGCCAGATCGCCTTGTGCTCTTCCGGCACCTCTGACTGACGGGTCAGGAAGGCCGCCTGCTCGATGGTATTGGCCTTGCCGGAGACATCTGCCGCCAGATAGTTGCTGGGGAAGAGGTGGTAGCTACTCCAGATCGCCTTGTCGATCAGCGCGGCCAGTTCGTCCGGATCGCTGAACCCTTCGGTGATGGGGGCGCCGAAGGAGACGTGTACCCGCCCCTTCTGGCCGACGATACCGGCGACGATACTCTCGATATCCTCGAACTCGCCCTTCTCGTAGCAGCCGTTGACCGACTTCTCGTAGAGCTCGCGCGCCTTCGCCTTGTCGGTCGGGTCCAGCTCATAGCTGATGCTGACCGGCACGATATTGAGGCTGCGCATGTAGTCAACGAAGTCGATCTTCTGCTTCTTGCCGTCGACATAGAACATCTTGAGGATGGCGGGATCGGTCTTGTCATCGCCATTCTTGGCGCGCCCTTCCTTCTGGGCGATCCAGATGGAGTGCCCTTCGTGAACCGAGTTGCCGATATAGGCCGACAGTTCGCCCAGCACCTTCATCATCTCCCGTGGCCCCTTGGCGGAGCGTTTGACGATAAAGCTCTTGTTGAGTTTCATCAGCTCGGTGGCACAGGGTTTGCGCAGCAGGTTGTCGCCGATGGCGATGCGCACGGTATCGAAGCCATGGCTGTGCAGCCCCCAGTTGACGAACGCCGGGTCCATGGCGATGTCCCTGTGGTTGGAGACAAACAGATAGCCCTGCTCTTTCTTCAGATGCTCAATCCCGGAGAAGGTCACCCCCTTGGTGGAGGTGGCGATCATGCGGGACATATAGCGGGTGACCCCCATCTGGACCTGATGCACTGTGGTCACCTTTGACCACTTGCGACGCAGGAACAGGCGGATCAGCGGGCGAATGGCCCAGCCAAACCAGTTCATCAGGGAACCGAAACGATACTTGGCGATGGCGCCGATAAATTCATCATCCTGGATCAGCCGTTCGATGGCTGCCGGCACTTCTTCATCGCGGTAGGGGCGAATATCCGCGAATCTATCTACTTCAGTCACAATGTCAGCCTTGCATGCTAGGGAACCGCAGCCAACCCGCGTTGGCTGGGGAAAATTCAGGGCGCAATTTTACACGCTTTTATGGCAAGGGGTATGTGGCAAGCAAGAATAGTGAGATCTGACCAGTTTATTAATCGGATGCCAATGCCAGCGCGACTGCCGCCTCCGCATGGATGGCGGTGGTGTCGTAGAGCGGCACCGCCGCGCGGGCATCGCCCACCAGCAGGGCTATCTCGGTACAGCCGAGGATCACCGCCTCGGCACCAGCGGCCGCCAGCCCCGCGATAATGGCCAGATACTCGGCCCGCGATGCATCGCGAATGTCGCCAAGGCACAACTCGTCATAGATGATGCGGTGCACCCGCTCCCGCTGCGCCTCGCCGGGCACCAGTACCTCCAGCCCGAACTTCTCCTGCAGGCGCCCCTTGTAGAAATCCTGCTCCATGGTGAAGCGGGTGCCGAGCAGGCCGACCCGGGTTACCCCGTCAGCTTGCAATTTGGCCGCGGTGGCATCGGCGATATGGAGCAGCGGGATATCGATGGCCGCCTCAATCTCGGGGGCGACCTTGTGCATAGTGTTGGTGCCGATCAGCAAGAAATCGGCGCCGCCATCCTGCAGCTTGCGCGCTTCCGCCGCCAGCAGGCGGGCGGTAGCGGGCCAGTCACTGGCATGCTGCAGCCGCTCGATAGCGGCAAAGTCGACGCTGTTGAGCAGCACCCGCGCAGAGTGCAAACCGCCGAGCTTGGCCCGCACCCCGCGGTTGAGCGCCTGATAGTAACTGACGGTGGACTCCCAGCTCATACCACCCAGCAGACCGATGCATTTCATAGGAACTCCTTTCATCCCAAGGGAGAGCCGTACCGCGCCACCTTGCAGGCAAGGTCACGCAGGCGAGATAAAAAAGGCCCCGCAGGGCCAACAAGACAGCCGGTAAAGGCCCGGGGCAACCCCGGGCTAAATCCAGATCATCCCGACACAGGCGGCCGTCGCCAGCCCCATGCCGAGATTGAAACGCCGCCAGCCCCGGGCGGTGCGAATGATTTGCCGCACCTGGGCACCAAAAAGCACCCAGAACGCCCCGGTGTAGAGGCCGGTAATAAAGAAGATCACCAGCACCCAGAGCGCGGAGGGCCAGTAAGCCTCCCCCGCCAGAGTGAAACCGCTGATGGCGGAGAGCGCCATCATCCACGCCTTGGGGTTGAGCAGTTGCAGCATGGCCCCCTGATGGGCGGGAATAAGCGGCCGGTTGCCCTCGGCCGGGCCACTGGCGGTCGCCACCTTCCACGCCAGCCAGAGCAGATACGCCGAGCCGATCAACTTGAGGCCGTCGTGCAGCAACGGCACCTTCTCGAACACCACGCCAAGTCCCAGCGCGGTGGCGAGAATCATCAGATTGATCCCCCCCACTACCCCCACCAGCAGGGGAATCGTGCGGCGAAAACCCTGCGCCGCCCCGGCGCTGGTGAGCAGCATATTGTTGGGCCCCGGCGTGCCGCAGGTAACCAGGGCAAACCCCGCCAGGGGCAGTAACCAGTTCAGATCCATCTCAACCTCTTGTCGATACAACGTGCCCGTTATGGGGAAAGCCTTCTAATATGCAGAGCCAACCCCGTGGCGACAAGTCAGAAATACCTCTTTCTCGGCCCCTCGCCCATCAGCGCAACGCGGCTCAATACCAGAGCATCACCACACAGAGTGCCGTCAGCAGGCCGAGAGAGCCGTTGAGCCGCCGCCAGCCCCGATCCGAGCTGATCCAGTTGCTCAGCTGATGGCCGAACAGCACCCAGACAAAGCAGACCGGCAGCGCCACCAGCACAAACACTGTCATCACCGCCAGCTGACTCGGCCAGTAACTGGCACCGGACAGGCTGAACAGACTGATGGCGGAGATCCCCATCATCCACGCCTTGGGATTGAGGAACTGAAAGCCCAGCCCCTCCAGCATGGTCAGCGGACGGGCGCGTCGGGCCGGATCCCCCGGGGCACCGGCCACCGCGATACGCCAGGCCAGCCACAGCAGATAGAGGCTGCCGAAGATCTGCAAACCGAGCCGCAGCAAGGGCCAGCGCTCGAACAGGGGATAGAGCCCCAGCGCCAGAACCAGCTGCAACACCGGCTGCCCCACCCCCACCCCGAGCAGATGTGGCAAGGTGCGGCGCACCCCGAAGTTGGCGCCGGAGGCCGTCAGCATCAGGTTATTGGGCCCCGGCGTACCGCAAGTGAGCACGGCAAACCCGAACAGGGTGACATACCACTCCATCGTCATATTGTGACTCCTTACTCGCCACATTGTATCGATACAATGTGTGCAATTTGATTGTGAACAGGCTGAAATTCACGCTATATTGGGAACAAATTTGGATCAATGGATTTATTGTCACCATGACAATCTGGACCCCCGACCTGGCGGCCTTCGATGGCCCCCTCTATCTCAAGCTGGTCAAGGCGATCGAACAGGGGATCGCGAGCGGCGAGCTGCCCCCGCAGACCCGATTGCCCACCCACCGCGCCCTGGCGGATCGCCTGGGCGTCACCGTCGGCACCATCACCCGTGCCTACGGCGAGGCGGAGCGGCGCGGCCTGCTGGCCGCCCGGGTGGGCCACGGCACCTGGGTCAAGGCGCGCGGGGTCAACGGGGCGAACACGGATCCCGCCAGTGAGTGGGTGATCCGCCAGGAGGAGGGGCACCGCATCGAGTTGTGGCAGAACCTGCCGGTACAGCTGGATCGGGCGGCGATCATCCGCCCCATGCTGGGGGAAGTGGCGGACGGGGATCTCAACGCCCTGCTCGGCTACGACAAGGAGGCGGGACGACCGGATCAGCGCCAGCAGTTCGTCGACTGGCTGACGGAGCAAGGGGTGGCCTGCAGTGAGGATCGCCTGCTGTTCAGCCATGGCGCCCAGCACGGCATCATGCTGGCGCTGCTGGCGACCGGTTGCGTGGGGGAGACCATCCTGTGCGAGGGGCTGAGCTATCCCGGCATGCTGGGCAACGCCCGCCAGCTGAAGAATCAGGTGGTGGGGCTGGCGATGGATGAGGAGGGGCTGCGGCCCGAGGCGCTGGACGCCGCCTGCCGCACCCGCCGGGCCAAGCTGCTCTACCTCACCCCGACCCTGCAAAACCCCACTACCGCCATCATGAGTCTGGCGCGGCGGGAGGCCATCATTGCCATCGCCCGTCGCCACGATCTGCTGATCATCGAGGATGACGTCAACGGCCTGCTGCCGGAACCCCACCCGGAGCCGCTGGTCAATCTGGCACCGGAGCGGGTCATCTATCTGGGCAGTCTGGCCAAGATCGCCTGCGGTGGCCTGCGGGTCGGCTTCGTGCTGACGCCCCCAGCCCTGCGCAGCGCCTTCGCCCAGACCATGCGGCTGTCGAGCTGGATGGTGAGCCCGCTATTGATCGAGCTGGCCTGCAAAATGGTCACTCAACGCCAGATCATGCCGCTCATCGCGCAGCAGCGGGAGATCCTCAAACGCCGCGGCGAACTGCTGCGCCACCTGCTGCCGACCGCCCGCTGGCAGCCGGGCAGCATGCACGCCTGGCTGCCGCTGCCTGAGCCCTGGCGCAGCCAGCAGTTTGCCGCTGCCGCTGATGCCCTTGACGTCGGCGTTGCGAGCGGGGAACACTTCGCCGCCGGCCAGTTTGCCGCCCCGCAAGGGGTTCGCCTGAGCCTGAGCCAACCCGCCACCGACGCCCGGGTCGGCGAAGGGCTCGCCCGACTGGCGCAGCTGCTGCAGGGGACGCCCCCCAGCAACCCCCTGCTATAGTCAGGGCCAGCCGAGTTGACCGTCACGCTTTATCGTCATTGCCAAGGAGAAGCCATGCCCCCCATGAGAGCCGCCCTGCTGCTTGCCACCCTGTTGCTGGGTGGCTGCGCCTCGTCGACGACCCACCAGCAGTTGGGGGCGGCGCTCAATGGGCTGGAAGGGGAGTTGCAACGGCTGGAAGAGGAGCTGGCGGCGATGAACGGCCTGCACTATCAAAAGGCGATCGATGCCCCGCTCAGTTTGCGCCGCTATCTGGGTGCCCCGCAGCCCACAACCGAGGGGCTGGTGCCGGTCAGCAGCAAGCTGGAGGATGGGCCGATCCTTCACTATCAATACCGACTACCAGCGAGCATGGCGACCCTGCCTCAGGACAACCTCTGCCAGCGCTACGAATTTGAACTGCGCCATCTGGGCCGCCTCGGACAGCTCGATCTGAACTGGCAGGGTCCGAGAGGGGATGGATCTCGCCTGATCCGGCAGACCGAATGCAGCTTCCCGGCCAGCGGCGCGCCTGTACAATAACTGTCCATCATGCGCCATCTATTACCCTGCTGACTACTGTCAACTTTTCACTCGCCCAAAACTGGGCCTATGTGCGCCTTGGCTCTACCATGATCCATTCAATGGTCTGCTCAAAGGAAGTGCGTGCATGACGATACTGCTGCTCGAAGAGGATGCCCTGCTCCGTAGCGCCATCACCCGGGAACTGACCGAACAGGGTGTGCCCGCCGACCGGATCCACTATCACAGCCATCCGGGCCAGGAGCGCAGTGGCCTGCTGGCGCTGCTGCAACAGCAAACCTTCGACGCCATCATCTGTCAGCAGGACAAACAACAGGGTCTTGAAGGGGCCCGGCTGCTGCACGAGGCACACTATCTCGGCCTGCTGCAACCCGGTTGCGTTTTGCTGCTGCTCGATGCCGATCAGAGCGAGCAGGAGTTTCTCCCCTCGGATCTCTACTTCTCCCTCTATCTGCCACTCCCCTTCATGACCCGGCAGCTCGCCACCGTGCTCGGCCCGCTGGTGAAATTAAGCAGCCTGACCCGCACCCTGGCCGCCCCCATTCTGTTGCGGGAGTGGCAATTGGCCACCGCCCTGTGCGAAGACCTGCTGTTTCAGCGGGAGCATCGCGAGCTGACCCCCTGGCTGGATCGGCTCAAGGGCTACCTGCTGCTGCAATCGGCCGAGCGGGTCACCACCGCCCAGCACTACGCCCTCTGTGCCAACGAGTATCAAGCGAGCTGGCCAAGGGCCGGGTTCTTCTACGCCATGCTGGGGCTCGGCAAGTTGCAGAGCGCCCAGACCGACCTGCAGCGCCATCAGGCCAGGCTGCCCTCTGCCACCCGGCTGGAGCTACGACTCGCCAGCCAACTGCACCAGCAGCATTGGCTGGCGGCGTGGGAAACCATGGGGGAGCTGCAACAGCTTCGCCCCCATCAGCCACGCTGGCATCAGCTGGCGATGCTGCTCGGGCTGGTGCTGCAAGATGAGGAGAAGGTGCTGGAGCAGGCCAACAGCCTGACTCTGCGCCACTTCAGCGAACAGCGTACCCGGCTCGCCATCGACAGCTTTATGCTCAATGCCAGTCTTGCGGTGTTGTGGCACGCCCCCTCCAGCAACCGGATCCGCTCACTGCAACAGGAGTGGGAGCACCTCAAACGCACTGCCACGCTGGCCCCCCACGAATATGAGCTGCTGCAGGCGTTGATGCTGGGGCTGGATTACCGCTTCGACGAGGCGCTGATCCTGATTGCCCACCACCAGCCGGACGAGGGGAACGACAACCACCTCGCCCTGCTGCTCGGCTTTGCGGTCAGCCAGTTCTGCGGGTTGCCGCACCACGCCCGGCGCTACCTGACCCAGCTGACCCACTACCGCGCCAGAGTGGCGCCCCACCCGCTCACCCATCAGCTGTTCCACCATCTGGTCACCGAGCTGGGCCAGCGCCTGACGGAGAGAGAGCAGCGCCTGAGCGAACTGCGCCAGCTGCGCCACAAGGCGATGCAGGCCAGCCAGTATCAGACCGCCCTGCAAGCTGGCTTGCAGCTGCTGGAGGAGTTCCCCGCCCTGCCCGGCGATGCCTGGCAACTGCTGGAGCTGCTGCAACACTGCTGGCCAGCGGGCATGGCCGCCCCCCGAGTGGCGCTGCTGGTCGACACCCTGGAGCGGCGCCTCAAGCACAGCCCCGCGTTTCTCGATCAACATGCCCAGCAGTATCACCGCACCCTGCACGAGATCCGCAGCCACCTGCAGCCGCACCTCTCCGCCAGTGGCCCCTCTTGCCTTATCGAGGGGCGACCCGAGTCGTCGTGATCCGGGCTGCACACAGACCGGAGCCCTCTGCGGCGCGCTATCAGTTGTGTTCAATCCGTTGCGCTCAAATAGAGAGAGGGGAGCCTTGGCTCCCCTCTCTGCATGTTGGTTCTCTGTCAGCTGGTGGCGATGAACGGCAGGATCAATCCAGCGCGTCACTCTCCAGCGCCACCTTGAGAAAATCTTTCCAGCTGATGATGCCGACCAGGGCGCCATTCTCCAGTACTGGCAGGCAGGATACCCCCTTCTCCAGCATCAGTTTGACGCCGTCGCGCACCGTGAGGTGAGACGCGATGGTGATGAGCTGACGACTCATGATCTGGTGGGCCCGCTTGGTGAGCGTTTCGGTATCGCGGTTCATCTCGGCTTCGGAGTCGAGGTAAGGGCTGATGGCGCGAAACAGATCCCGATCCGAAATCACCCCCACCAGCTCGCCCTCCTCCAGCACCAGCAGGTGGCGGAAGTGCGCCTGCTCGAAGATATCCTTGATGACACTGAGTCGATCATCCATTGAAACGGTGGCGACTCGGGTCGTCATAATATCCCTGATATGCATGCTAACCTCCGGTATCCGAACTGGTTTCACTGTTATGGCATGTTTTTGCAGCGTCAGCCAGTGGCCAGCCCTTCGCTACAGTGCAAATCTGCGTCATTTCACGTAAGATCCGCGCCAGTTTTTCTCCTCCATTTTGAGCAAGCAGATCCCACCCATGATAGTTGCCAGTCAAATCGAACTGATCCGCGGCGGCCGCAAGCTGCTGGACAACGCCTCCGCCACCATTCACCCCGGCCACAAAGTGGGTCTGGTGGGCAAAAACGGCTGTGGCAAGTCCACCTTTTTTGCACTGGTACGGGGCGAGCTGGCCATCGACAGCGGCACCTTCAGCCTGCCCGCAGGCTGGCAGATCGCAGGTGTCGCGCAGGAGACCCCGGCGCTCGACTGCTCGGCGCTCGAGTACGTGATCGACGGCGACAAGGAGTTCCGCTCGCTGGAAGCCCAGCTGGTGCAAGCCGAGCAGGATGACAATGGCCTGCTGGTGGCCGAGCTGCATGGTCGCCTCGATACCATCGGCGCCTACAGCATTCGCGCCCGCGCCGCCGAGCTGTTGCACGGCCTCGGTTTCAGCGACGAGCAACTGAGCTCGCCGGTGCGCAGCTTCTCCGGTGGCTGGCGCATGCGTCTGAACCTCGCCCAGGCGCTGCTGTGCCGCTCCGATCTGCTGCTGCTCGATGAACCGACCAACCACCTGGATCTCGACGCGGTGATCTGGCTGGAGAAGTGGCTCAAGGGCTATCAGGGCACACTCGTGCTGATCTCGCACGACCGCGACTTCCTCGATTCGGTCATCAGCCGCATCATCCATATCGAGAACGGCAAGCTCAACGAATACACCGGCGGCTACTCCGACTTCGAACTGCAGCGCGCCGAGCAGCTGGCCCAGCAGCAATCCATGTACGAGAAGCAGCAGCGGGAGATGTCCCACATGCAGGCGTATGTGGATCGCTTCCGCTACAAGGCCTCCAAGGCCCGTCAGGCCCAGAGCCGCCTCAAGGCGATGGAGCGGATGGAGAAGATCCTGCCCGCCCACGCCGATTCCGAATTCAGCTTCGAGTTTCGCGAGCCGTCGGCCCTGCCGACCCCGCTGATCGCCATGGAGAACCTCTCTGCCGGTTACGGCGACAAGGTGATCCTGGAGAAGATCAAACTCAATCTGGTACCGGGTTCGCGCATCGGTCTGCTCGGTCGCAACGGCGCCGGTAAATCCACCTTTATCAAGATGCTGTCCGGCTCCAACCCGCCGCTGTCGGGCAAGCTGGAGGTGAGCGCCGGGGTCAGTATCGGCTACTTCGCCCAGCATCAGCTGGAGACCCTGCGTCTCGACGATACCCCGCTCGATCATCTGGCCCGCCTCGCGCCGGACAAATCGGAGCAGGAGCTGCGCAACTATCTGGGCAGCTTCGGCTTTCACGGTGACAAGGCGCTCGACAAGGTCGCCCCCTTCTCCGGCGGCGAAAAAGCGCGGCTGGTGCTGGCGCTGATCACCTGGCAAAAACCCAACCTGCTGCTGCTGGATGAACCGACCAACCACCTGGATCTGGAGATGCGCCACGCCCTGACCATGGCGCTGCAAGGTTTCGAAGGGGCCATGGTGGTGGTGTCACACGACCGTCACCTGCTGCGAACCACCACAGATGACTTCTATCTGGTACACGGTGGCCGGGTCGAGCCGTTCGACGGCGATCTG
Organism: Aeromonas sp. QDB23; assembly: GCF_027707745.1. NCBI lineage: Bacteria > Pseudomonadati > Pseudomonadota > Gammaproteobacteria > Aeromonadales > Aeromonadaceae > Aeromonas > Aeromonas sp. QDB23. Next base: position 6,169 of record NZ_JAPCJA010000038.1, on the reverse strand, counting down.
GACGACTACCACAAGTGGCTCGGCGAGCAGGAAAAAGAGGCCAACGCCAAACCGGCTGATGGCCCCGTCTCTGCCAACTCGGCGGTCGCGCGCAAGGATCAGAAACGGCGCGAGGCGGAGTTCCGCCAGCAAACCCGTCCGCTGCGCCAGAAGCTCGAAAAGCTCGAAGCGAGCATGGAGAAGCTGCAAGGCAAGCTTGGCGACATCGAGAGCCAGCTGGCCGACCCCGCCATCTACGAAGAGAGCGCCAAGAACAAGCTCTCCGAGCTGCTCAAATCCCAGGGCCCCCTCAAGGAGCAGCTGGAAGAGGTGGAGCTGGAGTGGATGAGCCTCTCCGAAGAGCTGGAAACCATGGAGCAAGCCTTCTTTGCGTGATGAACAGCTGATGGCCAGCGAGCGGGTCGCTGTCCACGAATTGCCGACGCCGATCGGCTTCTGGCACTGGAGCGGCAAGGTCTATGGTGAGCGCAGTCAGGATTGGCTCACCGTGCAGACGCAGGGGGGCAACGTCAATCTGGCGCTGCTGCTGCACCGGCTCGATCAACTCGGCATCGTGGTCGATCTGACCGACCTGCAACCGGCGCTGGTGCAGACCGAAACGGTGCTGACCCCGTGGCGCGCCCTGCGCCAGAGCGCCAAGGCGCGGCTCGACGAGCAGGAGTATCAGTCGATGCTGGCCCACGAGCTGGAGCTGGAACGGCTGCAACAGGGTGTCCTGTTGCAGACCCTGCGCAGCCTCTCCCTGTTTCGCGGCAACAGCCGCAATTTGTTGAACTATCTATCGTTACTGGGTGCCCAGCAGGGCCCCCTCAGAGATCTAATATGCTGAGCTACCGCCACGCCTTTCACGCCGGCAACCATGCCGACGTGCTGAAACACGCCGTTCAGGCCCTGATCATCGAGTCCCTCAAGAAGAAGGAGAAACCCTTCATCGTGCTGGACACCCATGCCGGTGGCGGTCTCTACGACCTGCGCGGCGACTGGTCCCAGAAGAAGGCCGAGTATGCCGACGGCATCGGCCGCCTGTGGGACGAGCGGGCCCAGTGGTCTGCCATGGCCCCCTATCTGGGCGTCATCGAGGAGATGAACCAGAACGGCGAGCTGCACTACTACCCCGGCTCGCCGGAGCTCTCCCGCCGGCTCTCCCGCGAACAGGACAAGCTGGCACTGATGGAGCTGCACAACAACGAAGTGGATGATCTGCGCGCCAATATGGGTTACGACCCTCGCGTGGCCGTGCACCACCGTGACGGCTTCGAAGGGCTGATCGCCCTGCTGCCGCCCACCCCGCGCCGCGGACTGGTGCTGATCGATCCGCCCTATGAGCTCAAAGAAGATTACTTCGCCGTGGTCGATACACTGAAAAAGGCGCAGAAACGCTGGGCGACCGGCATCTACGCCCTCTGGTATCCGATCCTTGGGCAGGAGGCGGACAAATCCCGCGACATGCTGCGCGCCATCAAGCGGGAGAACTTCGGCAACGTGCTGGTGGCCGAGCTGGAAGTGGCCGGTCAGACCGCCGACTGGGGCATGAACGGCTCAGGCATGCTGATCATCAGCCCGCCCTGGATGCTGGACGAGCAGATCGAAGCCTTCCTCAAACCGCTCTGTGCCAAGCTGGCGCAGGGTGCCGGCGCCCAGTACAAGGTAGAGTGGCTCAACAAAGCCGAGGATTAATCCCCCGCCCCGCGGCGCTCACCGAGTTCAAAAGCAAAAGCCCCATCACGGGGCTTTTGCTATTGGTGCGGCCGGAGTGTGCAGCAGCCTGAACCTGCGCCCCCTAAGAGCGGGCAGGCAAATCCTGTTTCAGCGCAACCAGCAACAGGGCCAGCAGGCCAAAGGGCGGAAACAGGCAGAGCAGGGAGCAGATAAGGGTGATCAGCGCCGGATGTTCGCTCTTGCGGCGCGCCAGTCGCCAGGCGATGACGCCGACGATGATCATCAGCAACGCAATGAACTGGCCAAGCAGGGTGGCATTGATATTCATGAAAGATCCTTTTTCATGGGCAAGTGTGAAGAACCTGTACTTTATCGCCTTGGTTGCGATTGGCAACCGCTGAAGCGCACCAGCAACTCGCCCGTTGATAGGTTCTCTCTATTCTGGCAATAGATGAGAATAGTTTTCACTTAATCTCATTTCGGCGGATACTCTCACCATCAACAGAGGGAGCCGCCATCATGAAAAAGACCATCAGCTTTGCCATCCTGCACTTCGGTGTCGCCTTTACCGTGGCCTACCTGCTGACCGGTGAGCTGCTGACCGCCAGCCTGATCGCCCTGATCGAGCCCGCCGTCAACACGGTCGCCTTCTACTTTCATGACCTTGGCTGGCACAAGCTCAAACCAAATCACAGCCTGCAGGCCAAGACCAGCAGCTTCGCGGTGGTCCACTTCTCGGTGGCCTTCGGAGTGGCCTTCCTGCTGAGCGGCGAGCTACTCACCGGCGGCGTGATGGCGATGATCGAACCGGCCATCAATACCGTGGTGTTCTTCTTCCACGAGCGGCTGTGGCGCGCCCGCAGTCAGCAACTGGCGCTGGCCTGAGCAACCGGGCAACCCGCCTCTCCCTTTATCGCGGCCACAAAAAACCCGACATTCCGGCCAGGAGTGTCGGGTTTTTCACATCAGCAAAGATCTGTATCTGGATGCATCACCCGATGCCCCACCAACGCCTGTCAGGCTTTCTTGCAGAGTGGGTCAACGATATAGGCACTCTGATCAAACTTCTGCCAGGCGCCGGTGCCGACCCCATCGACCACCAGAATGGAGACCACGCCGAAATCGATAAAGATCCCGAGCAGGGTGGTGGCATCGAACGACTTGGAAACCGGCACTGTCACCGAGTAGCAATCCGCACGCTTGACCGTGATGGTGTAATTCTCTTTCTTCTTGAACGAGGTGATCACATTGCCATGGCCCAGCAGCATATCGTTGACGTAGATCTCCGCATCCGGATCCTGACTGCGAATGGAAACCTGCTGGCTTGCGCCGTTGAACATGGCCGCACAACCGGACAGCGTGATGGCCATCAGGGCCCCGAGCAAAAACCTGAACATATTTTTAGCCTGCTTGTAATTAACAAAAGCCGGCAATCTAGCACGCCACTTGGACCAGCGCGAAACCGCAATGCCGCAGCCCAGCCTGAATGCTTAAAATAGCGACCGTTCCTGACTTTTTTGCACACATAAAAGCCTCAACCTGCCAGGGTTCCCCTCCCAGAAGTGCAACGAAAAAACCGCTCGCCAGCACGCACCGCGCCGCAAAAAGTGCTCGGCGCCGATACTGCATTGCCCAGTAGAGTGTGCTGTAGTAGGCAGATATTCCCTCTTATTGCTGGTATCTATCCGATGAACAAGACCTTGCTTGCCACCCTGCTGTTTGCCCCTCTGCTGGCCAGCGCCGCAACCCCCTCCTTTGACTGCACCAAAGCCGCCGGGTCGGTGGAAACCCTAATCTGCAAGGATTCCGGACTGGCAGCCCTTGATAACGAACTGGCGGCCCTCTACCCCAAGGCGATTGCCGCGCTCTCTCCCGAACAGCTCAAGACCGAGCGCGCCATGCAGCGCGGCTGGATCAAGGGGCGCAACGACTGCTGGAAGGGGCAGGATCTGCGCCAATGTGTGGAGGATAACTACCTGCTGCGGATCACCGAGTTGCAGATCAGCGGCGGCCAGCTGATGGTGCCAACCCCGATCAACTACCAGTGCGGCAAGAGCGTCACCCTCTCCACCTACTTCTACAACGATGCCAAGCTGCCCGCCGTGGTGATCAACCTGAGCGAGGGCGACACGCAGCAGCAAGTGCTCGCCTATGAAGCCCCCAGCGCCAGCGGCGCCCGTTATGAAGGGCAAAATCTCACCTTCTTCACCAAGGGGGACGACGCCACGCTGGAGCGTTACGGCCAACCACCCCTCACCTGCATGGAAAATCCAACCAAGGGCTGAGGCTCATAGGGGCGGCTCGTCTTGCCGCCCCGCCTTGACTAGATGGCGATATCCAGCGGTTTTCCTTCCCGCACAATCCGCAACTTGAGCGACCCCGGCTTGCTGGTGCTGAGCAGTTCACGCACCTTGTCGATCTCGAGGGGACGATAAGCCACCCCGTTGATCTGCTCCAGAATATCGCCGTTGGCCAGACCATAAGGTGCAAGATCCCGTTCGTCGCTGTAGAAGACCTCCAGATGCGCGCCATCAAAACGCACCCCGATATTGCGCAGGACTGGCGGCACTTTTCGCGCCAGGCTGTCGGCGTCGTAGCAGAGCATCATCCGCCCGGGCATGATCGCAAAGCGATTGAAGCGGTTAACAAAATCCAGCCCCAGACCATACTGCTCATTGCTGTTTTCCGACACGCGCAGCTCACCGAGCTGGCGTTCATCAAAGTGCAGGCCGGTGAGGATATGTTCACGCCCCTCCACCATACCGCTGGCATCCACCCCTTTGCGTGGCGTGGCATCTTCGCCAGAGATCGCCTTCTGGCTTGCCATAAAGTCGATAAAGGCATGGTCGGCATAGCTCTGATCGGCCCCGGTATCCAGATACATGCGCACGCTGCTCTCGCCGTGGGTCAGATACACTGCCGGGGAACGGTTGTAGCTATCTTCATAGCCGATGCAACGCTCGAACGTGGTTGCCGACGGTGCCGTCAGCGAAGCTGTTAGCTGATGCTTGTCGCGATCAAACACCCAGTTGAAACGGCGGATGGTGTCGATCCCGAGGATGCCATCGATACGGCTGCCAAGAGACTGGGAGAAGAGATCGAAATCAATAGTTGCCCACAGCTCGCTGTCATCAATGGTGACCGACCCCACCGAGAAGGGCTGCGGCTCAACAAAGCCAAGCTGCTCGCTGCCCAGTTGGCTCGAAACGCTGTTCACAGTGGCAAAATCAGCCTGATAGGCCCTGGGCAATTCACTTAAGGTCAGCGCCTTGAAGCGGCTGGCCAGACGACGATCGATAAAGGTGATACTGGCCCCGGTATCCAGCAAAAACTGGTACTGCTCACCGGCTATGGTGACGGGGATCAGGGGGGCGCTTTCGTAATGCACTGTCAGCACCGGGCTGGGTGCATTGCGTTTGGCGGATGAATCCGGGGCTGTGCAGCCTTGGACGACGAACAGGGCCAACATGGCCAGCGCCACTTTGAACTGCGACTTCATAACTCTCCTTCCCGATAGCAGATGCCCCCGCGACGCCACCGCATAATGCTATCTTGTTGATTTATAGATAAATAAGCTATTTCAGCAGGGGATGCGGACAATAACAACGAGTTTTATGCTGGTTCAAGCCAGATATGACCATGAATATTCTATGGTGATAGTTCAAGAATGGTTGCTCACGCTATCTCGGCGCATCATCAATCGTGGGTGATATTTGATTAATTTATTGATCTTGCACAGAAATTCTAAATATTGAGCTTTCTCTCCACAGCGCCATGGTTAATATTGCCAATTGGCAACACTCGCCTCGTCGGAGTCTCCCCATGAGCCATGCCAATCCCATTACGTTGGTGAAACGCAGCAGACTGGAAGCTGAAATTCAGGGGCGGTAGCCATGCCGGATGGAATGGATAAGCGAACGTTGCCCACAATGACCCACCCAACATGGTAACGGCCTCATGTTCATTTTGAGCTGTGCAAGCCAACGTGATTTGGCGGCGTTTTCTATGCGCAACCCATGTACTGTTTTTTTCATACAGTTGTAACCGTGGCGCAAAAAGAGGAAGTCAAACGAATACGCCCAACACGAGAAGGAAGCAGATAACATCATGATTTAATGATTTTTTTACTTGGCGGCAGTGAAAATGTTACGGAGTTATATGGAATGCACTGCTAACGGATTAATGCCGCCTTCCATCTAATCACTGTTAGGTCGTTTTTAATTCAAAAGGAGTCATAATGAAACTATCGGTGGAAGGCTATAAATCAATAGCTACTAAACAAACTTTAACATTTGATGGACTGACTGTTTTATCTGGGGCGAATAGTTCAGGTAAATCTAGTTTCATGCAGCCTTTTTTAATTTTAAAGCAAACAATTGAAAATCACTATGATTCAGGTTCATTAGAGTTGTATGGTGAAAACGCCAAACTAAGGAAGGTGCGAATAAGCGGGGAAATTCTTCTCGGCTGACTCAGTCATTTCATTTCTTCATGTTTGAGCCGATTTTTT
>NZ_JAPCJA010000037.1:0-52127 GCF_027707745.1 Aeromonas sp. QDB23 | reverse complement strand
CTACCTGAAGCAACACCGCTTATATACCCGCACACTTGGAATTATTTGAGTCTCTAAAAATGAGGGGATCTCTGAGCCTCATTGTAACTACTTATAGGTTTCATCTGGTATTTCGAGAGTTGCATCGATCGTCTCTGATTGACCATCTGTTTTGTTGTGGTTCACATTTCTTGATGGTTGATTTCGGGGGAATGAGTGAGAAATGGGGTTTTACAAGATCCATGTCATAATTTTATTGTTATTTTTCAAGTTGTTATGGTTTTTGTAATGTGTTTTTATTTTCCTGTGAGATAAAAAATCAATAACAGGCATCACCAGGTATTTTAAGCTGAATAGAACCTGATTGATGTTTTGGTCGTCTAAATGATTGTGCTGGTTTTTTAGTCTGTGAGCTCTCATTGACCTGAATGGCTGTTGAACAAGAGGGAGGTATTGCATCGTCATGGTGATAAGGGAAGTGGCGCGACAAAGGTGCCATGGCCAAGCGACGCGGGCCATGGCGAGCAATATCGGGGTAGGGCACGGACAAGATAGCAACGAATAGGAGAGAAATGGACAGGATTGCAATGGATAGGGGATAGGAAAGAAAGCGCCGACCCCGGAGCAGCGCCGGGGTCGGTGGGACGGTGAATTAGATCCGGCCTTGATAGCGCAGCGGGAAACGCCCTTGACTGTCTGGTTGACCGAGGAAGGGGAGCCCCTGCTGCATCTGTTCCGGCAGTGCCGCCCCCGGCTTCAGATTACCCTGGAACAGGTACTGGCCATTGGGTTGCAGTTCGAGGCGACCGCTGGTCTGGACGGCATCCGAGCTCTGCTTGAGTTCGGCCACCAGTTTGGAGTCGAGGCAGGTGAGTTTCACCTCGGGGTCGGCCAGCTCCAGCTTGCCTGCCGGGGTATCGGCACTGGCGTTGTACCAGTCGAGGTTGCCGTAGAGGTTGTCACACCAGGGGTTGCCTTGGGCAAACTGATCCACTTTCAGTTGCAGTTGACCGGTAAGGGTGACCGGGAAGGGGAGCGGCATCGGAATACGCGTCATCAACCAGGGTGCCGGGGCGTTGAGAGTCAGATCCCGGCCGAAGGCTGCGCCATTCCAGCCGACAACGCCCTGACCATTGAGGCCGTTGCGATCGCCAAAGCGAATGGCCACTTCGGGGGCGAAGCGCAGCAGCGACCAGCCGTTGAGATCCCAGCGCAGCTGGTTCACCGATTCGCTGGCATATTGCAGCCGGGCGATCTGGCCGCTCCAGAGGGTGCCGCTCACCCCTTCCAGTTTCAGCAGGTTGGCGACGTTGGCAGGCAGCGGCAGATAGCGCGCCACCAGCGCCGCAGGCAGGGTGGCGAGCAGGAAGACCAGATAGGCGGCCAGAAACAGGCTGGCAATCAGGATGCGCTTTTTCATAGGAAACGACTCAACTGCAAGAGAGAAACCCGGCCCGGCGCACCGGCTACATGGCGGTGAGAGAGCAGCAACCGGCGGGGTGTGACAATGGGATGTTTCATTGGGGGCGACTCAACTGCAAACGTCTGACCTTGACCAGACCCGGGGCCAGATCCTCGCGGGCGATCTCGATGATTTGCACCTGAATGCCGTGCTGCTCCACCAGGGTGGAGAGCCAGAGCAGCAAGTCATCGAACTGGACCGTGTCGATCCACACTTGCAGCTCCTGCGCCTGGGGTTGCAGCCGGGCAATCTTGATCTTGTGATTGAAGGCGGTGCGGTTGACCACCCCTTCCAGGGTGCCGCTGGTGTCGATCTGGCGACCCGCGCCACCCTGCATGGCCAGCACCTCTTCCCCCTTCTCCTTGAGCCAGGCGAGGGTCTGCTGCTGGTTCTGCACCTGCCGCTCCCGCTCGGCAATGCGATTATTGATCGGTTGCCAGACGCTCCAGTAGAAGAGACCGACCAGCAACAGGGCGCCACCCGCGACCACCAGCCGCTGTTCCCGTGCGGTGATGCCGTGCCACCAGCCCTGCAATTTTTCCATCATGATGATTTACCCTTGAGCACCAGTGCGCCCTCTACCTTGCCCTCGGTGCTGCGCACCTCGCCTTGCTGTACCTCGAATTGCTTGCCGGCCAGCTCACGGAACCGCTCGATCTCGGCAAAGCCGGGGGCGGTCACCTGCAGCCGCAGCTCGCGGCGGCTGGCATCAAAGCGCATCACCTGTGGCTTGAGGCCGGGCACTTCGGCAAAGGTGGGGGCCAGCTCGGTGAGCATCAGCAGCACGCCGTTTTGCGGGGTTTGTCCCATCAGTTGCAGGTGCTGGGTCATCTGGCTGCGCACGTTCACGATGCGGCTCTCCCCCGGGAAGATGCGGGTATAGACGGCACGGATCTCCGCTTTCAGCGTCTTGTCCTGCTCGGTGAGCTGATAGAGCTGCACCCCGCGCTGGCCGAGGGCCACCAGTAGCAACAGACCCGCGGTGATGGCCACCTTGCGCCACTGCAACCAGTAGCGGGCATATTCGGTCTGCGGCCGGTAGGGGCCGGTCAGCAGGTTGGCGCGGCAGGTGAGTGCCCCCTTGGCCAGCAGCAGCATGGGCAGTTCGGGCTCCGCGGCCTGCCAGTTGGCGGCTGCAATGGCGGGCACCGGAGTGTGGCTGTGGATGGTGACCGGCTCGGCTTCGGTTGCCAGCAACATGGCCAGCAGCGGTTCGTCGGCGACGATCCCCTGACAGGGGCCCTGGCGTACCAGCCACTCGTTGCCGAGTTGCAGGGCAGACCAGCCATCTGCGGCCTGTGGCAGCGCCAGCACATCGGGCAGCAGTTGCAGGCTCTTGAGGCCAGCGGCATCGAGCCAGCCGAGCCACTCGCCCATCTTCTGCCGATCCACCGCCATCAGGTCGACTTGTTGACCTTCATGAGCCAGCACCACCAGATGGAGCTCATCCACATCGGAGGCGATCTGCTCCTCCAGCAGGTAGGGGAGGGCCGCCGCCGACTGGCGGTTGTAGCGACCCGGCAGGGTGACGCGCCGGAAGATCAGATCGCTGCCCGGCACCAGCGTGACCACGGGGCGGCCACCGGCCCGCTCCTGCAGCTCGCCCAAGGCATCGGCCGAGGGCAGGGTGCCGGAGGCGATGATCTCCTGCTCCTGACCGGACCAGACCAGCCAGGCCACGGGTTGTTGTTTATTGGTCCCCAGTCGGATGACCAGACTTTCGCTCACGCATCTCTCTCCTGCGATACCGGTTTGCGCAGGGCGTTGTACGCCTTGGCAACCGGTGCGCAGCCCGCAGGCTGCAGCCAACATCTCTCGTACCCGCGGGCGAGGGCCCGCCGGTGCGCTGTTTATTCGGCGCCGCTACTGAGGCGGCGCAGCATGACCAGTTTATTGTCCTTGCCCCGCTGGAACAGGGTTTCGAGCCAGGCCCGGTTATCGCCCACTTCCGCTACCATACGGGCTTCGAAGAAGTCGCTTTTCACCACCAGCGCCTCTTTCAGTCCTTTGACCGTATCGGGCGGGGCGAGCAAGTCCGTCATCAGCTTGCTCTCTTTCCACCCTTTCTGCGGTCGTTCGTTCAATACCCGTTTGGCATCATCCTGCCCTATCTTGCCCAGATAGAGGGCAACCAGCAGCTCGGGGCGCTCGGGCGCCAGGGTATTGATATTGATCTTCAACTTGTCGTTGGGCAGGGCGCAGACGTAGGGGGCCAGCTTGGCATAGACCCTGGCTGTCACCCCGCGCACCGCCCGCAGCTCATCCTTGCCCAGCATCCACTGGTTGGCGGTGAGGTAGGGTGGCTTGAGCCCCTCGTAATAGGCGTCCTCTGCGCCAAGGCTGGAGACCAGCACCGTATCCTTGTCGGTCCAGTCCCGGATGGCATCGGTGAGCTGGGCCGCCTCGTAATCATCCATCGCCAGCTGCTTGAGCAGTTCGCGAAACACCTGCACCGGATAGGGTTGCTGTTCCAGCTCCTCGCCGCTCCCCGCCTTGGAGGCCACGCTCAGACTGTTGAGGTTGAAGCAGGATTGCAGGTCGGTCACCTCGCCCTTCAGCTGGCCATCGTCTACCGGAAACACCGTATTTTTGCGTGCCCAGTTCTGGCTGAGGTTGACTACCTCGGGGTTGTCCTTGAAATCCTGTGTCAGCACCTTGCTCACCAGCGCTTCCGCCGAGAGGGCATACCACCACGCCTGTTTGCCGGTGGTGATGTTGGCGGTGCGGCGCAGCTCAAGCTGCAGGCGGCCGCTCATGTTGCTGGCGATGATCACCATCACCGAGAGGATCAGCAGCACCACCAGCAGCGCCATACCGCGCTGGCGACCGGGAGCGGCGAGATTAGCCCGCATTGGCGCCCCCGCCGTTCTGGCTGTCACCATTACCGCCATTGGTATTGCCGTTGCCGCCGTTGTTCCCGTTATTGCTGTCGCTGCCGCCCCCTTGATCGGGGTTGCTGCTCTGGCTGTTCTCTTCGGCGCGCTGGCCACCAGCACCAATCAGGAACTGACGGCGAATGGTGCCGTAATCGTCCAGATCCAGCTCTACCGCCAGCCCGTGGGGCAGCACACTGCGCTGGGTCCACTCCTCCTTCCAGTTGCCCTTGTCGAAGAAGTAGAGGCGAAACGCCGTGACCCCTGCCAGCACCGGCTGGATGCGCGGCTCGGTGCCGATCACCGGATCCGGATAGAGGTAGCTCAGGCGCTCCAGCTTCTGATCCTTGAGGCGCCAGCCGACCCGCTGCAGATGGGAGCGGGGCAGCATGCCGTCCGGGTTGAGCCAGCCGCTGCGCATAAAGGCCATGCCCCAGTCATCGCTCTGCTGGCCGAAACGGGAGGCCGCCAGCAGCACCTTGTTGTTCTCACCCTCGATGCGACCGCTGCGCGGCACCATCTGGGTGACGTCTCGCTCCAGCAGGGTGAAGGCGAGCTGCAATTCGTTGAGGCGGGCCTCCTTGCGCTTGGCCACCTCGTCGCTGGTGAGCACCCCCTGCAGCACCTGATAGGCACCCATGCTGAGGCTGGCGAAGATGGCGATCGCCACCAGCATCTCAAGCAGGGTAAAGCCACGGTGGCGGGAAGGGCGGGTGTTGCTCTGGGTCATCGGCTGATATAGGTCCGCATCATGGCGACCGGGTTCTCGGCCTTGGCCTCGGTGCGCACTTCCATATCAAGCGCCCGGAAGTTGTTGTCGGCGGTGGCGGCGCCGCGATAGCGCCAGTACCAAGTGCTGCCCGCCATCTGCTCATCCCCTTCCACCCAGCTGTCGCCGGGCCACTTGTTCTCGAGCTTCTGTTGCACCAGCTGGTTCTCCACCACCCAGGTGGCCAGGGTCTTCTGCTCCAGATAGTTGAGGGCAGAGAGGTGTTCGCTGGCGGTTTTCATTACCGCAAGTCCGGCGATGGCAAAGACCGCCAGCGCCACCATCACTTCGAGCAAGGTCATGCCGCGCGCTTTCATCGTGCCACCCGTTGAACGTGTTGTTGACACAGAAGTAGCGCCACCATGACTCCTCTCTCAAACAACGTCATACCGCGGGCGTTCATTGGCTCACCTCTTCATCTTCATCGCCGGTGAGCAGGGTGAGGCGGCCGAACTCGTCCCCCTTGACGATGCGGGTGTAGCGGGCATCGTCATCCTGCTGGGTGAAGGTGAGCACGAACGGGCTCAGCTCGCCGCCTGGGAAGATGAGCAACTGCGGCGTGCGCTCCTTCTCGTCGCGCTTCTGTTCGGTTTTCTCGTCGGGATCGGGCTGCCAGCCAAAGCCTTCCAGCTCCAGCGCCAGCGTCATGTTCTCGGCCAGTTGCACCGGCCCCAGCTGCTTGTCGCCAGTCAGGGCCAGCCACTTGCGATCTTTGGCCTGACGCTGCATAAACTGCCAGCCGTTATCCTCGATGCGAATGCCTACCAGCCGACCATCCATCACCGCATACTCCTGCGCCAGCTGCAGCGTCGCCATCAGGCGACGCGCCTGCTTGTCCAGCTCCCGATCTCCTCTGGCGCCTCCCATGCTGAGAGTGACGGCGGTGGCCACTAGTCCCATCAGCATGGCGACCAGCAACACTTCCAGCAGAGTAAAGCCGGATTGGCGATGAAAGGAGAGAGATCGCTTCATGCAGTCAGCTCACAAGGAGTGCGGTGGCGACATATCACTTATTGGAAATCCTTCAGGTTCCAGTTGCCGATGTCGTCATCGGTACCGGCTTCACCATCCAGACCCATGGAGAAGATGTCGATCTTGCCGAACTGGCCCGGGCTCAGCAGCTGGTACGGGTTGCCCCAGGGATCTTGCGGCAGGCGCTTGATGTAGCCGCCATCGCGGTAGCTGCGCGGCGCCGGATCGATGGAAGGCTTGGTCACCAGCGCGTCCAGACCCTGTTCGGTGGTCGGGTAGCGGTTGTTGTCCAGCTTGTACATGTCGAGGGCGTTTTCCAGCGCCACGATATCGGAGACCGCTTTCTGCTGGTCAGCCTTCTCCTTGTTGCCCATCAGGTTGGGCACCACCAGACTGGCCAGAATGCCGAGGATCACGATGACCACCATGACTTCCAGCAAGGTAAAACCGGATTGACGACGTTTGTTCATGAGTTGCTCCGTAACGAATGAGATGGGATGGCCCATCAGAGAGTGATCACTGGGTGGGTTCGACGGGCCGCCAGCGGCGCCACCGAACACCGGAAACTTACATATTCACCATATTGTTGAGCTCGAGGATCGGCTGCAGGATCGACATCACGATAAACAGCACCACCCCGGCCATGGAGACCACCAGCATGGGTTCGAACACCCCGAGGGCGATATTGACCTGGGATTCAAACTCCCGATCCTGGTTGTCTGCCGCCCGCTCCAGCATGCTGTCGAGCTCACCGCTCTGCTCGCCGGAGGCGATCATATGCAGCATCATGGGCGGGAAAATCTTGGTCTCAGTCAGCGACTTGCGCAGACTGGTCCCCTCGCGCACCCGTTCGGCGGCCTCGAGAATGCGCATTCTGGCAAAGTCGTTGGAGAGCACTTCGCCGGAGATCTTCATCCCCTCCAGCAGCGGCACCGCACTGGCGTTGAGGATGCTTAACGTGCGGGCGAAGCGGGCGGTGTTGAGACCGCGACTGACCCGGCCAATCACCGGCAGGCCGAGCAGCACCTGATGCCAGCGTCGGCGGCGCTTTTCATCGGTGAGCCACCAGCGCCAGACAAAGCTGCCAAGGAAGATCAGCAGCAGGAACCAGAGGCCGTAGGCCTGCATCAGTTCGCTGGTGCCGATGAGAAAGCGGGTGGTGCCCGGCAACTGCTGGCCCATGTGTTCAAACTGGGCCACCACCTTGGGCACCACGGCGGTAAGCAGGATCGAGATAACCCCGATAGCCACGCAGGTAAGCACGATGGGGTAGATCATCGCCTGCAACAGCTTGGTGCGCATATGCTGGCGCTGCTCGGTGTAGTCGGCGAGGCGGTTGAGCACCTTCTCCAGATGGCCCGATTTTTCACCGGCCGCCACCATGGAGCGAAACAGCTGGTCGAACACATGGGGAAAAGCCCCCAGCGAGTCGGCCAGCGAATAGCCTTCCACCACCTTGCTGCGCACAGTGGCCACCAGAGAGCGCAAGTGGGCCTTTTCGCACTGCTCGGCTACCGCTTTGAGCGCCTCTTCGATGGTGAGACCGGCGCCCACCAGAGTCGCCAGCTGGCGAGTGATCAGGGCAAGCTCAGCGGTGCTGGCACCACGACGAAACAGGGCGAAGCGGGTCGCTTCCCGTTTCGCCTTCTCGGTGGTCTCGTTCACCTCGAGGGGAGTGAGCCCCTGTTCGCGCAGCAGCTGGCGCACCTGACGGGCCGAGTCGCCCTCCATTACGCCGCTCTTGCTGCGTCCCTTGTTGTCGAGGGCCTTGTATTCAAATGCCGCCATCTCAATCTTCCCGGGTCACGCGCAGCACCTCTTCGAGGCTGGTTTGCCCCTTGAGGACCTTGTCGATGCCGTCACGGCGGATGCTGGGGGTGTGGCCGCGGATCAGCCGCTCGATGGCGAGCTCGCCGCTGGCGCTGTGAATGGCTTCTCGCACCGCTTCGTCGATCACCACCAGCTCGTGGATGCCGGTCCGGCCACGGTAGCCGGTGTGGTTGCACCGCTCGCATCCGACCGGACGCCACACCTGCTGGTCGGGGGCTAGCTCGATGCCCATGGCGAGGCGCTCCTGCTCGGTAATGGGGCGCGGGGCGCGGCAATCGGGGCAGAGGGTGCGCACCAGTCGCTGGGCCAGCACCGCCAAGAGCGACGAGGAGAGCAGGAAGGGCTCGATCCCCATGTCACGCATCCGGGTGATGGCGCCGATGGCAGTGTTGGTGTGCAGGGTCGACATCACCAGGTGGCCGGTCAGCGACGCCTGCACCGCAATCTGGGCGGTTTCGAGGTCTCGGATTTCCCCCACCATCACTACGTCCGGATCCTGGCGCAGAATGGCGCGCAGGCCGCGGGCGAAGGTCATGTCCACCTTGGTGTTGACCTGGGTCTGGCCCACCCCTTCGAGGTCATATTCGATGGGGTCTTCCACTGTCAGGATGTTGCGATCCCGCGAGTTGATTTCAGACAGCGCCGCATAGAGGGTGGTGGATTTACCGGAACCGGTCGGGCCGGTGACCAGAATAATGCCGTGGGGCTTGCGAATGAGCTCGCTGATGATGGTGCGGTTGGCCGCGGTCATCCCCAGCTGCTTGAGCTCGAGGCGCACGTTGTTCTTGTCCAAGAGACGCAATACCACCCGCTCGCCGTAGCTGGACGGCATGGTGGAGACCCGCACGTCGACGGCGCGGCCGCCGATACGCAACGAGATACGGCCATCCTGCGGCACCCGCTTCTCGGCGATATCCATCCGCGACATCACCTTGATCCGCGAGACCAATAGCGAGGCCAGCTTGCGATGGGGGCGCAGGATCTCCCGCAGTACCCCATCGATACGAAAACGGATCACCAGTGCCCGCTCGAAGGTCTCGATATGGATATCGGAAGCCTCTTCCTTGATCGCCTCGCTCAGCATGGCGTTGATGAGGCGAATGATGGGGGCGTCGTCATCGGCGTCCAGCAGATCTTCGCTTTGCGGCAGCTCTTCGGCCAGGGCGAAGAAGTCCATCTCGTTGCCGAGATCTTCCATCAGCTGGCGCGCCTCGGAGGAGTCGCGCTGGTAGTGGGCCATCAGCAGCTCTTCGAAGGCCTCGTTGTCGAGTTGCTCCACCGCGAAGCTGCAACCCGCGACCCGCCGCACTTCCAGCAGGGCTTGCGGGGTGACGCCAGGGCGGCACTGCAGCACGGGGGCGCCCTCCCGCTCAATCAGGATCACCCCGAAATTGCGGGCAAAGACAAAGGGGAGCTCGGGCAGTGGCGCAGGCCCGACACTTCCATCCAGATGGTAGGCACTCATCAGGGCTTACTCTGCACAAACGGGGTGGTGGTCTCGACAGTGCTTTGCTGTCTGCTCCGCATCTCGTTGATCTGCTTCTGGATCTCTTTTTGCAGCTCTGGCGACACCATCACATCCTGGCCGTAGGCAGGCAATACCTGACGGGCGGGGGAGGTGAGATACCCCTCCTGCGAAGCGGCATTGAGCTGCTCGGCGCGGAACAGGGAGTACTTGTTGCTGGAGACACCGGTATAGACGTCCGCATCACGCAAGATGGTTGGCCGGATAAAGACCATCAGGTTGCGCTTGGAGGTGGTGTTGGAGGTGGAGCGGAACAGATAGCCCAGCACCGGGATATCGCCAAGCAAGGGCACCTTGGAGACCTGCTCCTTGGTCTGTTCGTCCATCAAACCGCCCAGCACCACGGTTTCGCCGCTTTTGACCAGCACCGCGTTCTTGACGGTACGGGTATCGAAAGTGGGGCCAAGGTTGGCAGTACCGGTCGCCTGGGTCTGGGCGACACTGGAGACCTCCTGCTCGATATTGAGCAGCACCGAATCCCCTTCGTTGATCTGCGGGGTCACCACCAGCTTGGTGCCCACCGTCTTGCGCTCGATGGTGTTGAACACCTGATCGCTGGTGGTGGAGCTTTGCGAACCGCTCTGGACCGGGACCTCCTGACCGACGTTGAAGGAGGCCTCCTTGTTATCCATGGTGACGATACTCGGGGTGGAGAGAATATCGTTCTTGGTATTGGAGGCCAGCGCCGTGGCCAGCATGGCCCAGTCGCCGTGATAGAAACCGGCGGCCATGCCGTTGAACTCTTTCAGCAGACCGGCAGCGGTGTCGGTCTTGCCATTCTGGTAATCCTTGCCCGCCGCAATGGCGCTGCCGAGGGGCAGACCGGAGTTGGTGAACTGGGTGCCACCACCGTTGGCATTGCCCCACTGGACGCCAAGGGTGAGGCCGTCGCCATCCTGCATCTCGACGATGATCGCCTCCACCAGCACCTGGGCGCGGCGGATATCGAGCTTGGCCACCACCTGCTCCAGTTCGGACATAACGTCCGGCTGGGCGGTGATGACCAGCGCATTGGTGGTCTCGTCGGCTGAGATGGCCAGCTTGCCACCGCCGATACTGGCGCCACCTGTGGTTGCGCCGCCGCCCTTCTTGTCGGCCTCGATGCTGGAGCTGACCCCCTTGAGCACCTCGACCATGTCTTTGGCCTTGCCATATTTGAGGTAGAAGACCCGGGTGTTGCCCTGGCTCTGCAGGTCGCGGTCGAGCTGGCGCACCATCTGGATGATGCGGGCGCGCGCTTTCGGCTCACCACTCACTACCACAGAGTTGGTGCGCTCGTCGGCCACCACCTTGGGGGAGAGCAGCAGGGAGGCGGTGCCGCCCTGCGGGTTGCCATCCTTGTTGAGGTTGGTTACCAGCCGCACCATTTCCCCCGCCGAGGCAAACTTGAGCTTGATGATGTCCACATCCTGATCGCCTGCGCGGTCGACCCGGTTCACCACCTCTACCAGACGATTGACCACGGCGGCGCGGCCGGTGATCAGCAGCACGTTGGAGGGCTCGTAGTGCACCACGTTACCACCACCGGCGTTGTCGTTGAGCTGGCGCAGCAGCGGCGCCAGTTCACGGACCGAGACGTTGCGCACCGGCACGACTCTAGTCACCATCTCGTCGCCCATGCCCGGGTTGCTGCCATCCACCACCGGAATGGCGGAGGTCTTGGCATCCCGCGAGCGCAGCACCTTGAGCACCCCGTTGTCCATCGGCACCACGGCAAAGCCGTAGACGTCGAGCACGCTCAGGAAGAACTGGTAGTACTGCTCCTCATTGAGCAGGTCGTAGCTGCGCACGTTGATCTTGCCGCGCACCGAGGGCTCTATGATGATGGTTTTATTGAGGTTCTTGCCCACCGTATTGATGAACTCTTCAATGTCGGCGTTCTTGAAACTGGCAGAGTATTCAGTGGCCCAGGCTGAGCCCGCCATCATCAGTGCCGCTGCGATAGTGGCCAGACGCCAGCTTTTCCCTTTAGTGGTCATTATTGGTACGACTCCAAATCATTATTCTGACAAGCGCACATAGATGTCGAACTGTTCGCCCTGTCGCTCGACGGTCACTGTCATTTCCGTTGCGCCAGCCATCTGCTGCATCGCCTGCATGGCTTGCATGTTGTCCCGTAAATCCAGCCCGTTGATGCTGATGGCCAGGTCATTGGCCTGCAGCCCGCTCTGGTTGAAAAACTCAGGATTGCTGCCCGGGTTGAGGCGATAGCCGGTCATGCGGCCATCCACCTGAACCGGTGAAATATTGAGGTAATCGGTGATCTTGCCCGGATCGGCCATCAGCTCGCTGCGCAGGGAGCCAAGGGGGGCGGAGTTGGTCTGCGGCAGCGGCTTGCCATACTCCTCGCCATCCAGCATCAGGGTCTCGTCGCGGCCATCCCGCTCGATGATCACCCGATCTGGATAGACCTGCCGGATCCGCGCCTGGGTGCCGTCAATCATGTCACCGACCCCGTAGGAGTTCTGGATGCCGGACATGGCGATGATGGCGATCGATTTGGCGGGATCCGAGCTGGCCAACACCCCGTTGAGCTGGGCATTGAGCTGGGTACGCGGCGCATTGGCGGCCACGGCGGCTTTGGCTTGCGCCTTGGGGATCGCCTTGCCAAACAGCGCCAGTCGGCTCACCTCGCCCAGTTCAAGGCGCGGGTTGTTCTGGCCGTTGACCGCCACGGCGGAGGGTTGCCACGGTTGGCTGGTTTGCGGGCTTGCCAGGGTGAGCAGACGCCAGGTGAGGGCGGCGCTCTGCTGGGCCAGCATGATCAGCAGCGCCAGAAAGGCCACCTGGGTGACTCTGGTCATGGGAAGCCGCCGGCACTGGGCCAGCAGCATGGTCAAGATGTCATCCCTGAATCGTAGCGTCATATTAATCAACAAATTCCAGGCTCTGGGGCGGCTGCGTATTGTGTACGGCCAGTGGCTGCGACACAACGGGTCCGGGCGCGCCAAACCGTAAAAATGGATATTTCATCACACCGTAAACCTTTGAATGCTCACAAAAGTGTCACTCAGGTGAGGTGCATCCTGCTTGCCAGCAAACATCAGGGTACGGTGCGTACTCATCCTCGCCAATCCTGCAGCGCCTTGAGGGTAACGCTCTGTCCGGCGACCTGCAGCACTATGTATTGCTGGTCGATGGTAGCGAGCACGACCCCCGGGGCGATTTCGCTCCCCTCCCGGTATTCCCGGCCATTGAGCACCACAGCCCGCTTGGCGGGGTTGGAGGAGAACACATGAGAGCCGTAGCTCAATTGCGGCACCTGCTGGCGTACCGATTGGGGCGCCGAGCCCAGCGCCATCAATTGGGCTGGTTGCACGTTCTGGCTGGCGGCGTGTGGCGTCTCCTGCAATGGGGTTTCATTGAGGGCTTTCATCAGCTGCTCGGCCAGACTCAGCGCGGGGGTATTCCCCTGACTGGTCCCTTCGTTTTTGGCCACTGCTCTGGGTTGGGCCACCGGCTCCGGCAGGGGCGGGGGCAGTGGACGGGTCACCATTGCCTTGGGTTCGACCCGCACGAAGGGCGGAGTGATCACCTCTTTCACCTCCACTTTCTCCTCGATAGGGCGCAGGTGGAGCAGATGCCAGCCATAGTTGGCGCCCGCCCCCAGCAACAGGGCCAGGGGGGCCAGCAGCCAGCCGATGCGGCGTGGGCTGCGCTCCTCTTCCCGGGGCATGGGCAAGCCCATGGCTGGAATATGGGCGGAGAGTTGCGGTTGCTGCGCACGGCGCAGCGCCTTGAGCAGGGTAGACATCAGGAGGCCTCCTCCAGTCTGGGCATGGGTTCACCGGAGAGGGCGTTGAGACGCAGCAGGGTGTTGCTGCCCGCGATGCCATCAGGGGTGAGCCCCTGATCCCGCTGGAACTGCTGCAGCTTGTTCTTGAGCTCGCCATCGAAACGGCGCACCTTGCGCTCGGGTTGTTGCAGCGCACGGCTGAGGGCGTTGTCGAGCCACTGGATCTGGGTCTGACCGGCATTGCTGGCGATCAGGCTGACGCCCCCTTTCGGCATGCGCCAGAGCAGGGTGTAGCTGCCGCCCCAGTTGTCGCTGAGCCACTGGCGATCCACCTGCCAGCTTTGGTCACCGATCATCAGGCTGGCCTTGTTCGGCCCCAGATTGACCAGAGTCGCGTAGTAGAGGCCGCCAGTCTGGTCAGTGAGCGTGATCATGGCTGGGTACTGCAGGGCGCGCAGCTCGTCAAGGCTTGCCTCTCCCTCCTGACAGCGCAGACCGGCACGGGGCGCGTTATCGCAGGTTGCTTCGAACGGTTCCGGTTCATAACCCCAGACCCGATAGAGATTCTGCATGGCGCTGTCGGGGTCGATGGCCTGATTGATCGCCTCGGTCAGCTGCTCCTGCTGCTCGGCAGTCTCGTCGATGGTGACCGGCACCTCGACCTTGACTACCGGACGGGTGGGGAACACGCCGAAAAATTGCCAGCCCCACCAGCCTGCGGCCACCAGCAGGGCGCCCGCCAGCGTCACCATCAGACCGGAGGCCCAGCTCCCCTCGTCACGAACCCCATTGACCTCGAAGGCGGCCTGGCTGATATCGCCGTGGACAACCTTGTAGCTGCCACGGGCGAAGGCGGCAATCAGGGCGCGGTCGCAGATGAGGTTGATGAAACGGGGGATGCCGCCGCTCAGGCGATGGAGCGTCTTGATGGCGCGCGGGGTAAAGATGGGTTGCACGCAGCCTGCGACCTGCAACCGGAAGCGGACGTAGGCATCCACGTCGCTGTGGGAGAGCGGCAGCAGGTGATAGCGGGCGGTAATGCGCTGGGCCAGCTGACGCAGCAGGGGTTGGCGCAGCATCTGTTGCAGCTCGGGCTGACCGATCAGCACCACTTGCAGCAGTTTTCGTTCATCGGTTTCGAGGTTGGTGAGCAGACGCAACTGCTCCAGTACGCCGGGCAGCAGGTGCTGCGCCTCATCCACCAGTACCACGCTGCGCTTGCCTGCCGCCAGGTTGGCTAGCAGGTGATCGCGAATAAGGTCGAACAGCCGCTTGATCCCGGCATCTTCGGGATAGGGGAGTTGAAACTCGTCGCAGATGGCGGCCAGCAGATCCCGTTCGGTCAGGGAGGGGTTGAGGATGTAGGCGATCTCGGTCTCGGCGGGCAGCTGTTGCAGCAGGCAGCGGGAGACGGTGGTCTTGCCGGTGCCCACTTCGCCGGTCAGCAGCACAAAGCCGCCGCCATCCTGCAATCCATAGTTGAGATGAGCAAGGGCTTCGCCGTGGCGCTCGCTCATATAGAGGTATTTGGGATTGGGCGAGATGGAAAACGGGTGTTCCGAGAGGCCGAAGAACTGTGTGTACATGAGGGTATTCTT
Source organism: Aeromonas sp. QDB23 (assembly GCF_027707745.1). Taxonomy (NCBI): domain Bacteria; kingdom Pseudomonadati; phylum Pseudomonadota; class Gammaproteobacteria; order Aeromonadales; family Aeromonadaceae; genus Aeromonas; species Aeromonas sp. QDB23. The sequence continues at coordinate 37,383 of NZ_JAPCJA010000037.1, read as the reverse complement.
TTGTAGCCGGCGACAGATGAAAAATGTCTCCGGATGATAGCAAACCTCGCTTTCATTGGAAGCCATCATTGGCGCAGGAGGGCAAATTGCGGCCTTTTCCTGCCATCTTGTGATCCCGGTTGCGTCATCGGTACGAACCCGGATCACAAAATGACAAAAAACATCTGTAAATAAAGGGAAATATCAATATCGGCCCGACGTGGCACATGCCGCTTGCGCGCATTTTATGACACGTGTGCCCTGCCAGCGATCACGGCACAGGGCCGGGATGCGCCTGCTCAGTGGTGATCCTGAAACTGCGCGGCAATCTCCCTGAACTGCGTCTCGCAGGCGAGAAAAGCCGCGACGATGCCGGGATCAAAATGGCTGCCGCTCCCCTTCACGATGATCTCTTTCGCCTCCTCATGGCTGAAGGCGGGTTTGTAGACCCGCTTCGAGATGAGGGCATCGTAGACATCCGCCACCGCCATCAAGCGCCCGGAGAGAGGAATATCCTCCGCCGCCAGCCCTGCCGGATAGCCGCTGCCATCCCACTTTTCGTGGTGGGTGAGGGAGATCTCCCGTGCCAGCCGCAGGAAGGAGTTGGAGCCCAGCTGCGCCTCGGCACTGGCCAGCGCCTCGGCGCCGATCTGCGGGTGGCGCTTCATGATGGCGAACTCCTCGTCGGTCAGCTTGCCCGGTTTGAGCAGGATGGCGTCGGGAATGCCCACCTTGCCGACATCGTGCAGGGGCGCCGACTTGAACAGCAGGTCGATGGTGGCGTCATCGAGCGGGTAGCGATCCCGGTCGTTGCGACTGAGATATTGCGCCAGTGCCTTCACGTAGTGCTGGGTGCGGATGATATGGGCGCCGGTCTCGTTGTCCCGGGTCTCCGCCAGCGAGGCGAGGCCGAGGATGGCCACGTCACGGGTCAGGTTGAGCTCGTCGCTGCGGGATTTCAGCTCGCCGATCATCTGATTGGTGCTGGCGGCAATCAGGCCGAACTCGTCATCCCGGGTGACAGGCACCCGGGCGTCGAAGTCACCGCACTGCACTCTGGCCATGGTGCGGGTCTGCTGGCGCAGGGAGAGGCCGAGATTGCGGCCATAACCGTGGATGATGAGGGCGAGATAGCAGAAGGTCACCGTCATCACGAAGGCGATCGCCCACAGGATGTAGTGCTGGGCATCGGCCCTCGGCAGGCTGCGTTCCACCGTCGCCAGCCACTCCAGATCCTTGTTGAACAGCAAGAAGAAGACGCTCCCCAGCAGGGTGAGGGTCGCCAGGGTAAAGAGAGTGAATTTGCGTGGCAGCGGCATGGCCAGCGGGTGGCTCAGCGCCAGGCTCTGCTCGGCTTGCCGCGCTCTGGCCCGATGCCAGCCCCGCTCCAGGGTCAGATCGGCGGCCACCAGAAAGCCGAGGGTGGTCATCCCCAGCAGCACCTTGAGGTGGCTCTCCAGCGGAAAGTCGTGGGTCAGAGCGTTGTAGCACGAGAGCAGCAGCGCCCCCAGCAGGTAGAAACCGACCTCCAGGCCGAACCCGTTTAGCTCGTTGCGCGGCAGGGGCCGCCTTGAGAGCAGCCAGTTGCGCACGGCGAACATGATGGCGAACGTCACCAGCGTTGGCCCCAGCAACTGGGGCAGGGTGAGACTCTCGAGAAACGGGCAAACCTGCCAGCCATAGAGACAAAATAGTGACAGGGTTACCCCGTAGTGCAGGGCGCAGCGCCCCGTGATCCTCTGCATATTCCCACCCATGTTGCTGGTTATTGTTATGTCGGCGGGAGGCCCGCCATTACAGGCGTCGCAGCAGCAAGCTACCGATGGAGTAGCCAGCACCAAATGAGCAAAGTACGCCGCGGGCCCCCGCAGGAAGGTCGCGATTGTACAGATGAAACGCGATGATGGAACCCGCCGAGCTGGTATTACCATAGCTATCAAGAATGACCGGCGCCTCCTGCTGGCTGGCATCGTGGCCCAGCAGCTTGCGACCGATGAACTGGTTCATGGTGAGGTTGGCCTGATGGAGCCAGAGCCGGTTCAGGCTCTCGGCGTGCCAGCCCTGCTCATCGAGCTGGTTGGCTATCTGGTCGCACACCAGCGGCAACACCTCCTTGAACACCTTGCGCCCCTGCTGGCGAAACAGCTTGTCGTCGCCGTAGCGGGTACGCGGGTTCAGCCGGTTTAAAAAGCCGAAGTTGTTGCGGATGTTGTTGGAGTACTGGGTCACCAGCTTGCTGGCCACCAGTTGCCACGGATTGGCCACCTTGCAATCGGCCTCCCGCTCCAGCAGCACCGCGGTGCAGGCATCGCCGAAGATAAAGTGACTATCACGATCGCGAAAATTGAGGTGCCCCGAGCAGATCTCCGGATTGACCACCAGCGCCACGTTGGCGGTGCCTGCCGCCAGCATGTCGGCGGCTGTCTTGATGCCGAAGGTGGCGGACGAGCAGGCCACGTTCATGTCAAAGGCCATGCCGCCTGCCCCCAGATAGTGCTGCAGCTCGATGGCCAGCGCCGGGTAGGGGCGCGGCATGTTGGAGGCGGCGACGATGACCAGATCGATCTCGCCCGGTTCGCGGCCAGCGGCGATCAGCGCTTGCTCGGCGGCGGCCACCGCCATCTCCACCATGATGGAGGGCATCTCGTCGGGCCGCTCCGCCATCAGCGGTTGCATGATATCGGGGTTGAGCACCCCTTCGCGGCTCACCAGATAACGGCTCTTGATGCCGGAGGCCTTCTCGATGAACTCGCAGCTGGAGTGCTGCTTGGCGGAGAGCTGGCCGGCGTCGATGGCGGAGGCGTTCTCCTCGTTGTAGAGATCCACATACTGGTTGAAGGCGGCCACCAGCTCTTCATTGCTGACGGCAAAGGGTGGGGTATAGAGGCCTGAGCCACTGATCACGATAGAGGTCATCTTTGCTCCTCGCCGGGTGCGTTCCCGGCTTGTCGGTTTATAGGGTAGAGAGGGTTACAGCTGGTCGATCGCCGCAGCGAGACCCGCCAGGGTCAGCGGATGCATCCGTCCGCCAACCACGTCATTCATCAGTTTGATGGAGGAATGCCAGAGCCACTCCCGGCGCGGGGTGGGATTGATCCACACCAGTTTGGGAAAGTGCTGCTGCAATCGGGTGAGCCACACCTGACCCGACTCCTCGTTCCACTGCTCGACGCTGCCGCCGGGCCAGGTGATCTCGTAAGGGCCCATGGTGGCATCCCCCACCAGGATCACCCGGTAGTCGCTGCCGTAGGTGCGCAGCAGCCGCAGAATATCGAACCGCTCCTCAAAGCGGCGGTTGTTGTCCTTCCAGACGAAGTCGTAGAGGCAGTTGTGAAAATAGAAGTACTCCAGATGCTTGAACTCGTGGCGCAAGGCGGAGAAGAGGCGCTGCACCTCGGCCACATGGGCATCCATGGAGCCTCCCACATCGAAGAAAACCAATAGCTTGACCCCGTTGTGGCGCTCGGGTCGCAGCTTCACATCGAGCCAGCCCTGGCGGGCCGAACTTTTTATGGTGTCGTCGAGATCCAGCTCGTCGGGATTGCCTTTGCGCACCCAGCGTCGGAGTTTGCGCAGCGCCAGCTGAATGGCACGCTGGCCGAGCGGTGAGTCGTCGCTGAAGTGGCGATAGTGACGGGCCTCCCACACCTTGGCCGCCTTGCCGTGCTGCTCCTCTCCACCCATGCGCACCCCCTCGGGGTGAAAACCTCCGTGGCCAAACGGGCTGCTGCCACCGGTTCCCACCCACTTGTTGCCGCCGGCGTGGCGCTCTTTCTGCTCGCTTAACCGCTGGTTGAGGGTCTCCAGCAGCGTATCGAGTCCGCCAAGGGATTTGAGCAGCGTCTTCTCCTCTGGGCTCAACAGCCGTTCGAACTCCTTGCGCAGCCACTCATCCGGCAGGCTCTCCGGCAGCAGAGGAATGGCTTCCAGCCCTTCGTAGTATTCGGCGAAGGCGCGATCGAAGCGATCGTAGTGTGCCTCGTCTTTTACCAGCAGGCAGCGGGAGAGTTGGTAGAACTCGTCCATATCGACAGCGACCAGCCGGGCAGCCAGTGCGGCGTGCAAGTCCAGCAGCTCACGCAGGCTGCAGGGGAGCTTGTGGCGGCGCAGGTGGGTAAAAAAGTCGATCAGCATGGGTCAGTTGCCGCGCCGGGCCAGAAAGGCGAGCTTCTCGAAGAGATGCAGGTCCTGCTCGGTCTTGAGCAGGGCGCCATATAGCGCGGGAACCAGCTTGCCTAGCTCGCGGGCACGCATTGCCTCGGGGGCGATATCGTCGGCCAAGAGAAGGCGGATCCAGTCCAGCAGCTCCGAGGTAGAGGGCTTCTTGCGCAGCCCCTCTACCTCGCGCAGCTCGAAGAAGAGATCCATCGCCTCGCCAAGCAGGCTCTCCTGGAGGTCGGGGTAGTGGAGTTTGACGATGGCCTGCATCTCGGCCTTGTCGGGGAAGCGGATGTAGTGGAAGAAACAGCGGCGCAGGAAGGCATCCGGCAGCTCTTTTTCGTTGTTGGAGGTGATGATGACCACCGGCCGCTGGCGCGCCTTGACTCGCTCGCCGGTCTCGTAGACGTCGAACTCCATCCGATCCAGCTCCAGCAGCAGATCGTTGGGGAATTCGATGTCGGCTTTGTCTATCTCGTCGATCAGCAGCACAGGTCGCAGCTCGGCGCTGAAGGCCTGCCACAACTTGCCTTTACGAATGTAGTGACTGATATCGGCCACTCTGGGGTCGCCGAGCTGGGAGTCCCGCAGCCTGGCCACCGCATCATATTCGTAGAGCCCCTGCTGGGCTTTGGTGGTGGACTTGATATGCCAGGCAATGAGGTCTGTGCCGAGATGGTCGGCGACCGCTTCCGCCAGCACCGTCTTGCCGGTGCCCGGCTCCCCTTTGATCAGCAGCGGTTTTTCGAGGGTGATGGCGGCATTGACCGCCATCTTCAATGCATCGGAGGCGAGATACTGGCTGCTTCCTGAAAATCCCATAACGTCGGTTCCTTTGACGATTGGCTCCCGGAGTCAGGGGCCAGAGAGAATAAGTTCTATATGTTGTAATACCATATGGTTATAACGAATAGTCACTTCTCATTCAGAAACCACAGGGTAATCTTGTTTCATCGTCGTAACAAACACAGGGATAGCACCATGAGCAAAATTTTTGAGGACAACAGCCAGACTATCGGTCACACCCCGCTGGTTCGTCTCAACCGTGTTACCAAAGGCCGCGTGCTGGCCAAGATCGAGAGCCGTAACCCCAGCTTCAGCGTCAAGTGCCGGATCGGTGCCAACCTGATCTGGGATGCCGAGAAGCGCGGCATCCTGACCAAGGGTAAGGAGATCATCGAGCCCACCAGCGGCAACACGGGTATTGCTCTGGCCTTTGTCGCGGCCGCTCGCGGCTATCCCATCACCCTGACAATGCCGGCCACCATGAGTCTGGAGCGCCGCAAGCTGCTCAAGGCACTCGGTGCCAATCTGGTGCTGACCGAAGGGCCGCTCGGCATGAAAGGGGCCATTGCCAAGGCCAACGAGATCCTCGAGTCCGAGCCGGGCAAGTATGTGTTGCTGCAACAGTTTGAAAACCCGGCCAACCCGGAGATCCACGAAAAGACCACAGGCCCCGAGATCTGGGATGCCACCGATGGTCAGGTTGATGTGTTCGTGGCTGGCGTCGGCACCGGCGGCACCATTACCGGTGTCTCCCGCTACCTGAAGCAGACCCAGGGCAAGGCGGTGGTCTCTGTCGCGGTCGAACCGGCCGAGTCGCCGGTCATCAGCCAGAAGCTGGCTGGGGAAGAGATCAAACCGGGCCCCCACAAGATCCAGGGGATCGGCGCCGGTTTTATCCCGGGTAACCTCGACCTCTCCCTCATCGATCGGGTGGAGAAGGTGACCAGCGACGAAGCCATCGAGATGGCCCGCCGCCTGATGGAGGAGGAGGGGATCCTGGCCGGTATCAGCTCCGGTGCTGCGGTGGTGGCTGCCAGCCGTCTGGCCGAGCTGCCGGAATTTGCGGGTAAAACCATTGTGGTCATCCTGCCGAGCGCGGCGGAGCGTTACCTCTCCAGCGCCCTGTTTGCCGGGGTGTTCAGCGAGCAGGAACTGCAGCAGTAACTGATCGGAATCTTTCAAAACAGCGGCGCTCTCAGGAGCGCCGCTTCTTTATGGGCTAGACTCAACCCCTGTTAGTGTCACTTGATCCTTATTTTTTGGGGTAAAATAACAAGTTCCGGAGTGAGAAAAAAAGCAGACATTCCGCGGTAAATCTCATATCCTGTGCGGCGTCACGCGGTGTTTGCTGGCTGGGTATCACAAAGTAACAAAGTGTTATTTTTCGTTATAAAATAATTTCAGGCCAGTCCTGATGCGGCTTGTAGCCCAATAACTGAAAATTGCCAACCAGCGCGCCGATTACTGCACAGAAACTTGACCTGGATTAAACCATTGCGGGTCTGCTTTCGTTACTTTACAACATATCCATACTGACACGGTGGGTCAGGGCGCTTCAAAAACGACCAATCCACCAAAAAATATCAATAATATGGGGTGAAACCATGTACGAGAAGTCTGTTGTTATTACTGCTGAAAACGGCCTGCACACCCGTCCGGCAGCTCAGTTCGTGAAAGAAGCCAAAGAATTCCAAAGCGAGATCACTGTGGTCTCCGGTGGCAAGTCCGCCAGCGCCAAGAGCCTGTTCAAGCTGCAGACCCTGGGCCTGACCAAGGGTACCAACGTGACTATCCAGGCTGACGGCCCGGATGCTCAACAAGCTGTTGAGAAGCTGGTTGCCCTGATGGACGAGCTGGAGTAATCCAGCTTTATTCCTCCCCCACAGTCGTTTTAATAGGAAGGATTATGATATCTGGCATTCTTGCGTCCCCCGGTATCGCATTCGGCAAGGCGCTTCTTCTTAAAGAAGATGAAATCGTTATCAATCAGGGCAAGATTCCCGCCGAGCAGATTGATGCCGAGATCAACCGTTTCCTCGAAGCTCGTACCAAGTCAGCTGCTCAGCTGGAAGCCATCAAAGAGATGGCCGGTCGTACCTTCGGTGAGGAAAAAGAGGCCATCTTCGAAGGCCACATCATGCTGCTCGAAGATGAGGAGCTGGAAGGGGATATCAGATCCTTCATCAAAGAGAACAAGGCTTCCGCTGACAAAGCCATCTATGAGGTGATCGAACAGTACGCCAAGATGATGGCCGAACTGGATGACCCTTATCTGCGCGAACGCGCAACCGACTTCCGTGACATCGGTACCCGTCTGGTCAAGAACGTACTGGGCATCGCCGTTGTCAACCTGAGCACCATCGACGAAGAGGTCATTCTGGTCGCCAAAGACCTGACCCCGTCTGAAACCGCTCAGATCAACCTGAAATATGTGCTGGGTTTCGTTACCGACATCGGTGGCCGTACCTCTCACACCTCCATCATGGCCCGCTCTCTGGAGCTGCCGGCCATCGTGGGCACCAACGACATCACCGAGCGCGTCAAGAACGGTGACATGCTGGTGCTGGATGCGATCAACAACCAGATCATCATCAATCCGACCGCTGAACAGCTGAGCGAAGCCAAGAAGTTCCAGGCTCAGTTCCAGGCCGAGAAAGATGAGCTGGCCAAGCTGAAAGACCTGCCTGCCATCACGCTGGATGGTCATCAGGTTGAAGTGTGCGCCAACATCGGTACCGTCAAGGATACCGAAGGTGCCATCCGCAATGGCGCCGAAGGCGTGGGTCTGTACCGTACCGAGTTCCTGTTCATGGACCGTGACGCGCTGCCGACCGAAGACGAGCAGTTCAAAGCCTACAAAGAAGTGGCCGAAGCGATGCCGGATCAACCGATCATCGTGCGTACCATGGACATTGGCGGCGACAAAGAGCTGCCGTACATGAATTTCCCGAAAGAGATGAACCCCTTCCTGGGCTGGCGTGCCGTGCGTATTTTCTTCGACCGCGAAGACATCATGCACGCTCAGCTGCGGGCCATTCTGCGTGCCTCTGCCTTTGGCAAACTGCGCATCATGTTCCCGATGATCATCTCCGTCGAAGAGTTCCGTAGCCTGAAAGCTACCGTAGAGACGCTGAAGGCCGAACTGCGTGCCGAAGGCAAAGCCTTTGATGAATCCATCGAAGTGGGTATCATGATCGAGACCCCGGCCGCTGCCGTGATGGCTCATCATCTGGCCAAGGAAGTGGATTTCTTCAGTATCGGTACCAACGACCTGACCCAGTACACCCTGGCTGTCGATCGTGGTAACGAGATGATCTCCGCCATGTACAACCCGCTGTCACCCTCCGTCCTGACGCTGATCAAGATGGTTATCGATGCGTCCCACGCCGAAGGCAAGTGGACCGGTATGTGTGGTGAACTGGCTGGTGACGAGCGCGCCACCCTGCTGCTGCTGGGTATGGGTCTGGATGAGTTCTCAATGAGCGCCATCTCTGTACCGCGTATCAAGAAGCTTATCCGCAACACCAACTTCGAAGATGTGAAGGCCATGGCTGATCAAGCACTGAGCTTTGCCACCGCCGCTGAAATCGAAGCATGCGTAGATAACTTTATTAAGCAGAAGGCAGTCTGCTAAGATCGGCTGCAAACAGCGACAAATCATCTCTAGGAGCTTTATATGGGTCTGTTCGACAAACTGAAGAAACTGGTTTCCGACGATAGCTCTGACACCGGCGGCATCGAAATCTTTGCTCCGCTGTCTGGCGAAATCGTGCCGATCGAAGATGTGCCTGACGTTGTCTTCGCCGAGAAGATCGTTGGTGACGGTATCGCTATCAAGCCGGCTGGCAACAAGATGGTTGCGCCGTGCGATGGTACCATCGGCAAGATTTTCGAGACCAACCACGCGTTCTCTCTGGAATCCGACTCCGGTATCGAGCTGTTCGTTCACTTCGGTATCGACACCGTTGAACTGAAAGGCGAAGGCTTCACCCGTATCGCTCAGGAAGGCCAACAGGTCAAGCGCGGCGACACCATCATCGAGTTCGATCTGGCCGTTCTGGAAGCGAAAGCCAAGTCTACCCTGACTCCGGTTGTCATCTCCAACATGGACGAGATCAAAGAGCTGATCAAAATGACGGGTGCCGTGACTGTGGGCGAGACCCCGGTTATCCGTATCAAGAAGTAATGCCCGGCTGGCTCACGCCAGTTGCTGCAGTAAAAAACCGAAGCCTGGTGCTTCGGTTTTTTTATGGTCGCGTGTCGGCTTCCCCTTCTGGTCACCAGGCTATTGTGTCGAGATGACAACCCGGTTACGGCCCTGTTCCTTGGCCTGATAGAGGGCCCGATCGGCCATCATCAGCAGGTAGTCGATGCCCTCTTGCCCCTTCATGCTGGCACATCCCAGGCTGATGGTGAGGGAGAGCTGATCCCCTTGCCACGGTACGTGGGTGGTACTGACATGCTGGCGCAGCTGTTCGGCGCGCCGTGCCGCCTGTTCAATGTCGCAACCCGGCAGGATCAGCAGGAACTCCTCCCCGCCCCAGCGAGCCAGACTCTCACCCGGCAACAGCTGACTCGCCATGGCGTGGGCGACGGCGCAGAGCGCGGCATCGCCCGCAGGATGGCCGTAGCGGTCGTTGACCTGCTTGAAATGGTCGATATCCCCCAGCACCACCGAGAGGGGCTCACCCTGCAACCAGAGGGCCTGCAACTGCTGCTGGGCACCGCGCCGGTTGGTCAGTTCGGTGAGCGGATCGGTGCAGGAGAGGCGGCTCACCTCTTCCACCATGCACTGCAGGTCATGGATATCGCGGAAGGTGACGATATGGCCATCCGGGATGGCATCGGCCCCCAGCTGGGCGGTGACGATAAACCAGCGCGACTGGCCGCCCTTGCAGTGGATCAGCGCAGGCATCTCGGCGACCTCCAGCCCTTGCGACAAGCTCTGTTCCACCTGCGAGTGCCAGGAGTCGATGATAGTGCGGCGATACCCTTCATCCGGGTAGGCGAGTCGAAACCAGGAGGCCATGTCCGGCAGCTCGGCAAGGTCGTAGCCGAGCTGCTCAAGGAAGGCCTTGTTCAGGAAGCGGTGGCGCCGCTGCAGGATCATGTCGGGCGAGCGGCCATCGTGACGGGCAATGGATTCTGACACCAGAATAGGCAGCGGGATCACATCGAAGGAGCGAAACAGGATCTGTTGCAGTTCTCGGTCATTCATGGGAAAAGCGACTCCTCGATGCATCTTTTGCATGCTTTACCATAGGTGAGAGCCGTGTGGTGGTAAACCGCTTTATGGTGTCGGCTGACGCGATGTCATGAACAATCCTGTGTACTCGAAGATAAAGGTCTTCATGCGAGCCATTTTGGCCATCTGTTTCCGCAGACCCGTTACCCGCCAACCGCCTCGTTGACCTGAGGGTATAAAAAAGCCGCTCACCTGGGTGAGCGGCTGTTGCCATCAGATCATTGCCGTTCGCTATCAGGCTGGCTGTTTGCCATCTTCCGCGGGCGGCTGCAGAGCGGCGGAGTTGGACTCCACCTTCTGCTCTTCACCTTGCATGTTCTTGATGTAGACATCCATCTGGTTGAAGGCGATCTCGATGCCGTTCTCGCGGAACAGCTGGTCGATCTTACGGTTCAACTCGTCCACCGCCGGGTTGCGATCACCGAGTTCGCTCACGAAGAAGCGCAGCTCATGATCCAGGGTGCTGGCACCGAAGGTGAGGAAGTAGACGATGGGGGCCGGGTCTTTCAGCACGCGGCTGTTTTCATCGGCCGCCTGTTTGAGCAGGGTGCGGGTCAGCTCCAGATCCGAGCCGTACGCTACGCCCACCCGCACGATCACCCGGGTGACGGTGTCACTCAGCGACCAGTTGATCAGCCGCTCGGTCATCAGCTGCTGGTTGGGGATGATCACCTCTTTGCGGTCGAAGTCGGTCAGGGTGGTGGCGCGGATACGGATTTTGGAGACGGTACCGGAGAAGGAGCCGATGGTGACGGTGTCACCGATCCGCACCGGACGCTCGAACAGGATGATGATGCCGGAGACGAAGTTGGAGAGGATCTCCTTCATACCGAAACCGATACCGACCGACAGACCACCCGCTACCCACTGCAGCTTGTCCCACTGCACACCCATCATGGAGAGGGCGGTCAGGGAGCCGAAGCCGATCAGCACGTAGTTGAGCATGGTGGTGATGGCGTAGGCAGTGCCTTGGGCCAGATTGAGCTTGGAGAGTATCAGCACTTCCAGCAAACCGGGCAGGTTGCGCGCCAGTGACCAGGCGCCGCCGAGCAGCAGGAAGCCGATCAGCACGTCACTCAGGCTGATAGGGAACAGTACGGCGTTGGCGCCGGTCCCTTCACTGCGGTGCCACAGCACCATGCTGTCGAGGTAGGAGAATACCGCCACCAGATCGGACCAGAGCCAGTAGAAGGCGACACCGAAGATCAGCAGCAGCACGGTACGGGTCAGACGCAGGGATTGCTGGCTGACATCCTCCAGATCCATGGGTTGCTCTTCGACGGACTCGCCACCTTCCGCATCTTCCGAAGACTTGTGCTCGCGCTTGGCTACCGCGCGGCGGTAGGCCAGACGACGGGCTGCCAGCTCCAGACCACGCAGAGCGGTGCGGTAGACCAGGCTCCAGATGATGATGAGGTAGAAGGATTCGATCAGGCGACCGGTCAGCTTCAGCGCGGTGTAGTAGTAACCGAGCATCGCCAGCACGATCAGCGCCACCGGTGCCAGCGCCAGGGCGATGGCGATCAGCGACTTCTGTATGCTCACCTCGCCCTTGATGCGGGCACGGGAGATGGGGAACACCAGATAGGCGGCCAGTCCCAACAGGAGCAGGGTCATGGCTTGACCGATCACATCATTGCCCAGAGTGGAGGGTTCAACCACCGCCTTGGTCGCGAGCATGATAAGCGGCAGCAGTGGCAACCAGAGGTAGCGCATGCTGGATCGTTTGGCTTGCAGCTCCGCTTTCGGAATGCGGAAGTGGGTTTCGGCGATGCCACCCGGACGCATGACCGCCAGATAGACGCTGAACACCAGGTAACCGAGGGCGAGGTTCAGGGTGATCTGGAACATCAGCTTGGGGCTGAGCAGACCGCAATAGGTGAGCAGCAAGCCGCCAGCCAGGATGAACAGGCTGCCCGGCAGGCGATGCAGCACGGTGTAGAAGAGCGCGACAGGGGTGTGCCATTGGTTGTCCTGACGGAAACGGCCAAGGTCCTTGGCAATCTTCTTCTGTCGTTCAACCAGTGTCGGGCGCTTCCAGACCAGCAGGCCGCCTATCAGCAACAGCGGGAAGGCGAGCAGGGAGATCCCCAGCAACTCTTCGCGCCAGCGTTTCCAGTCCGGTTTCAGTACCCAGTCGGAGGCCTGTTTGTAGGCCTGGGCGGGCCAGCTGATAAACCACTTGCTGTCGATGGGCTTGTTGCTGCTTACCCAGAAGATATGTTGTTGCAGGGTAAATTCGATGGACTTGTAGATCCGCGCCAGCTGCTGCTGGGTCAGCTGCAGGCTGATGGCGTTGGTGAGCTGGCTGTCGAGCTGGCGGTTGAGCTGATCGAGCAGATTGATGCGGGTGTCGAGCAGCTTGGCAAGGTTGGCCTTGTCCTCTTCGCTGACCGGCTCCTTGCTGCCTGCGATCAGGTTGTCCAGATAGAGGTTCTTCTGGAACAGCAGGTCACGTTGCTGGCTCAGTTCGAACTGGGCCAGGTGGAGGTCGGCGATCTGCTCTTCCAGATTCTTGACGGCGATAGAGGGGGCCGCTTCCAGCTGCTGGTAGAGCTGATAGAGGATGCGCGACAGCAGCAGGTTGCCCTTGAGCATCTGCACCTGTTCGTTCAGGTTGCGCTCGGTCTGGGTACCGCGCTCCAGCCAGCTCTTGGCTTGCAGGTTTTTTTGTACCAGCGAGTTGAGACTGGTGGTGGCGGTGATGAGCTGCTGGCTGAGCTGGTGGTTGAGTTCCTGCTCTTTTTGCACCAGCGGGCTGTCTTCGGTCGCCACCAGCTCACCGGTCTGCTCGGCGGTCTTCTCGGTGTCGCCGAGACGCTTGGCGCTGCTCTGCTCCTGCAGCAACTGCAGTTTCTGCTCTTCGATGGCGAGGCGTGCACTCTGATAGTCGCGCTGCTTGACCGCCAGATCCTGCATGCTGGTGCGGTTATCCAGATCCTTTTGCAACTGGGCCAGTTGCAGATCGATCAGCGCCAGCTCGGCATTGAGCTTCATCTTTTCGGCGCTGGAGACGCTTTCACCGGCGTTGAGACGGCTGCGGATCTCCTGACTGCGCTGATAGGCATGGCTCATTCTGGCCTGCGCCCGCTCCGGCAGGGTCTGCAGGCTGGTGAGCTGGCTGCCGATGGTGCCGAGGGCCTCCTGGGCCTCCTGCATGTTGGCCAGCACTTCCGGCTGACGGCTGTCGAGCTCCGCCAGACTCATGCTGGCGTATTCGCTCTTGATCTGCTCGACACTCTTGCCCTTGGTCAGGGCATCGAGCTTGGCGCTGATCTCTTTGAGTTCGGTGGGCAGGTTGCGGATCCGCTGTGCCTGGGTCTTGGCCTTCGCCTCTTCCTTGTCGATGCTGTCGAGCAGGGCAAGGGTCTCGGTCAGCAACTTCTGATCCGCTTGCTGACTGACGGTCAGGGTCTCTGATTTACCCAGACCATCCAGCGCTCGCTGAACGGAATTGCGAGAGGGGGCATCTTGCGCCATGGCTTGCGGGACGCAGAGGCTGGCGATTAAACAGAGCAGCGGCAACAGGGTGGCCGAGACTCTTTTAAAACGTATTGAGGGCATATAACTTCCGGGTTATTACGCGATATTCGGGAGATTTCCCGCATAGATTAAATTCGCGTGGATTCTAACACCGGGCTTGTCAGGTAAGCAGGGGGGAGGGATAAAAAAAACGGCGCCCGCAGGCGCCGTTTTCATGTTGTTCAGCTCTGATTAAAGAACGTGAACAGAAGCGGTGTTGGTAGTGCCGCTCGGTACCAGAGCACCGGAGACCATCACAACCACGTCACCTTTCAGGCCCATGCCGATTTCCAGTGCGGCTTCTTTACCGATGCGATAGAAATCGTCGGTAGAGGCGATGCTGTCAACCACGTGAGCAACCACACCCTTGGTCAGCACCAGCTGGGCAGCAGTTTTCTTGTTGGTGGTGATAGCCAGGATCCAGGCTTTCGGGAAGTACTTGCGAATAGCCTTGGCAGATTTGCCGCCTTCGGTAGCAACCACGATCAGCGGGGCGTCCAGCTTCTCGGAGGTCTCTACGGCGCCTTTACATACGGCTTCGGTGATGCGCAGCTTGTTGCTGTCGTTGGCAGCAGACAGGTTGGACGGCATCACGGCATCGGTACGCTCGCAGATGGTGGCCATGATGGTCACGGCTTCCAGCGGGTACTTACCCTTGGCGGATTCACCGGACAGCATCACTGCGTCGGTACCGTCCAGGATGGCGTTGGCCACGTCGCCAGCTTCAGCGCGGGTCGGACGCGGGTTCTTGATCATGGAGTCCAGCATCTGGGTGGCAGTGATAACCACTTTGCGGGCTTTGTTGCACTTGGCGATGATCATCTTCTGGGCGAAGATAACTTCTTCAACCGGGATCTCTACACCCATGTCGCCACGAGCAACCATGATGCCGTCGGAAACAGCCAGGATCTCGTCGAAGTTGTCCAGACCTTCCTGGTTTTCGATTTTGGAGATGATCTGGATGTTCTCGCCACCGTGGGCTTTCAGGTGCTCACGGATTTCCAGAACGTCTTCTTTCTTACGGATGAAAGAAGCAGCAACGAAATCAACGCCTTGCTCGCAACCGAAGATCAGGTCGCGCTTGTCTTTCTCGGCCAGGGCCGGCAGCTTGATGGAGACGCCCGGCAGGTTAACGCCTTTGTTCTCGCCCAGGTCACCGTTGTTCAGCACTTTACAGACAACTTCGCGCTCGGTGATTTCGATAACGTCCAGACCGATCAGGCCGTCATCAACCAGGATGCGGTTGCCGACGCGCAGATCGTTGGCGAAACCTGCATAGGTCACAGCCACTTTGTCTTTGTTGCCAACCACGGTCTGGTCGGTGGTGAAGGTGAAAGTCTGGCCAGCGACCAGCGCGACGTCGTTGCCGCCTTCCAGCTTCATGGTACGGATTTCCGGACCCTTGGTGTCCAGCAGGATAGCTGCGTGCTTGCCGGTCTCGGCCATCACAGCGCGCAGGTTGCTGATGCGGCTGCCGTGCTCGGCGTAGTCACCGTGGGAGAAGTTCAGGCGCATGACGTTCATGCCAGCGTCCAGCATTTTAGCCAGCATTTCTTTGGATTCGGTCTTCGGACCGATGGTGCAGACAATTTTGGTCTTTTTCATGTCAATCTTCATGGTTAAGGAATTTCCGCCGAGCAATATACACCAGTTTTTGGAATCTTTTTATGATCCAGAAACAACGTTTTGACCAGATAACGTTTTCTTTTCAGGGATAACGTTTTCCTGTGAGTCACATTTTAGAGCATATGGCCACAGGTTAGGGCTGAAGGGATACAAATGTTGCCATCTGTGGTTGTTTGGCCGGGTTGAGGTTCAGATGTTGTAAAATGACCACCCGCCCGCTGTCACAGTCATGTCACCGGCTTGCGCAAAAATGTTAGTTCATTGGCGCACGGGTGAAGGAGGTCGGGATGAAAAACAGCTATGAAACCGGATGGACTCTGCTCTTGCTGGGCACCACTCTGCTGCTGGTTCAGGCACTGCCAGCCCGCGACTGGCCTGACAATGCCTGTCTGCTGGCGATCTTCTTCCATCCGGTGAAAGGGGAGGCGGCCGCCGAGGGGTTGGCGTGGCGAGAGTGGCAGGATCACCATGCTGCGACCCGGATGGCGCTTCGGGCTCCCCGACCGCTGCCGGATGCGCCGCAGCCTTGATATCTATTACCGTTTTCCGGTCGTGAAGGTGTGAAGGAAGGAGAGAAGGAGTGAAATTATCAACCATTGGTTGATAGTGCTTATCTATCTTGCTGGATTGTTCACCTGAAATCGTGGGGTGATAATCGATTCCAACAGCGATATCCCCTCCGGTATCGCCCCTGATACCTTGTTGGAGTTCGCTTTATGTCCCTCGCCCCCGTCTGGTTTATCTCTCACGGCGCACCGGATCTGGTGCTGCGTGAGCAACCCGCCACCCGTTTTCTGCGAACCCTGCGTCTGGGTAAGCTCAAGGGGCTGGTGGTCATCTCCGCCCACTGGTTCAGCCGCGAGCTGCAGATCAACGTCGAGCCCAAACCGGCCCTGATGTACGACTTTTACGGCTTTCCCGAACCCCTTTACCGGATGCGCTGGCCTGCCAGCAGCCCCGAGTGGTTGCAGCAAGGGGTGAGCGACCAGCTGGCGCTGGCCGGACTGACCGCCACCCCGGTGCGGCGCGAGCTGGATCACGGGGTCTGGTCGCCGCTCTCCCTGATTGACCCTGAGAGCGAGATCCCGCTGGTGCAGATCTCCATTCCCGCCAGCTTCACCCCGGCCCAGTTGTGGCAACTGGGAGAGGTATTGGGGGCGCTGCGCAGTCAGGGGATTGGCATCCTCGCCTCCGGCGCCATCACCCACAACCTGCGGGCGCTGGCACCGGAAGGCTCGCCAGTGCCGGAGTGGGCGAGCCAGTTTGTCGACTGGCTGGAGCAGAAAATGGCCGAGGAGGATCGGCTGGCGCTGCTCGACTATCGCCAGCAGGCTCCCGGAGCGGTGGAGTCCCATCCCCACGACGACCACCTGCGCCCGCTCTTTGTGGCGCTGGGGGCGGCCGATGGTGTGGCTCCGACCCGGCTGCACGACAGTTGGGATGGCGGCAGCCTCTATATGGGCGCCTACCGCTTCGGCTGATAGCCTCTCAACAAGACCCCGCCAATTGGCGGGGTCTTGTTATTTACCGCGTGGGGGTTGAGCCGATGGTTCTGGTGATTGAGCCGAAGGCTCTCAGGGAATCACTACCCGGCTCTCGCCGCCGCCGAGGGCTTCGACCCTGATCTGCACGCCAATCCGCTCCACCAGGGTTTGGACATGGGAGATGACCCCGATCTGGCGACCGGCGGCCTGCAGGGAGTCGAGGCTGGCGAGCGCCAGATCCAGACTGTCCGGATCGAGCGTGCCGAACCCCTCGTCGATAAACAGCGACTCGACCTGGGTCTGCCGTGACGAGAGGCTGGAGAGGGCCAGCGCCAGTGCCAGCGACACCAGGAAGCTCTCGCCGCCGGAGAGGGAGTCCACCGAGCGCACTTCGTCCCCCATGTCGAGATCCACCACCTGCAACGCCAGATCGGTGCCGGGCACCCGCTCCAGCCGGTAGCGCGGCGACAGCTCGGCGAGCTGGGCGTTGGCCTCCAGCAGCAGACGCTCGAGGGTGAGGCTCTGGGCGAAGGTGCGGAACTTGGCACCGTTGGCCTGCCCAATCAGATCGCACAGCTGCTGCCAGTGGTCGGCCACCGCCTGCTGGGCGGCCAGCTCCTGTTGCAGGCTGCCCGCCTTGAGGGCGGCGGCTTCGGCCTGTGCCAGCTTGCTCTTGCACTCGAACAGCTGCTCTTCAAGGGCACGGCAGCGGGCATCAAGCGCTGCCAGCTGCTCGCTCAGCGCTGCATCCGGCAGGGCGGCCAGCTCGGGGTGGTGCTCCCGATAGCGATCCCGCTTGCTCTCCTCCAGCGCCAGCGCCCGTTGCCGCTCGGCAAGACGGGTACGCGCCTCGCCAAGGGCATCTTCCAGCCCTTGCAGGGCTGTGCGGCGAGCCTTGAGCTCATCGGGGGTGATGGCGAGCAGGCGGCGCAGGTCATACTCATTGATGCCGAGGTTGCTGGCGTGGGCTGCCCAGCGCCCCAGCACTTCCCGCTTGCGGCGGCTGCTGGTCTGCTTTTCCTGCTCCACATGGGTGAGGCGGGTCTTGAGCTCGGTCTGCCGCTCGCGCAGAGCACGAGCGCCGCTTTGCATCAACTCCAGTTCGCTGGCGAGCTGTTGCAGCCGCTGTTGCCAGCGGCTCTCGACCTGCGGGATCTCCTCGCCGCCGAGACAGCCGCTGCGGCTGGTAAGCAGCCCCTGCCGCTGCTGTTCGTGTTCCTTGTAGCCCCGCTCCAGCTTGTGCAGCAGCTCGCGCTGGGTCTGCAGGCGCGCCTCTTGTGCGCTCAGGGCCGGGGTCAGGCTGGCGATCTCG
Organism: Aeromonas sp. QDB23; assembly: GCF_027707745.1. NCBI lineage: Bacteria > Pseudomonadati > Pseudomonadota > Gammaproteobacteria > Aeromonadales > Aeromonadaceae > Aeromonas > Aeromonas sp. QDB23. Next base: position 19,271 of record NZ_JAPCJA010000037.1, on the reverse strand, counting down.
CTGGCCAGCCGCTCCCACTCGCTCTGGCCGTGCAACCAGGCTTCGCATGCTCGCTGCCACTCGTGCCACTGCTGACTGCCGAGCCACTGGCGCCACGGTTGGCCGCCCATCTGTTCGTCGAGGCGCTGGGCACCCTGCTCGAGGCGCTGGCGCAGGGTTGCCTCCTGCTCGCCCATCCCCTTCACTTCCCCTTCCAGCGCGATGCGCTGGCGGTCGGCCTCCTGCCATTGCTGGTCAAACTGCTGGTGCTGGGCCGCCAGCTGGCTCAGTTGCTGACGCACCCCTTGCAACTGTTGCTGACCGAGCTGGGCCTGACGCAGCTGCTGCTGGCTCTGGGCCAACCCCTGCTCCAGCGCCTGGCCACGGCCGAGCAGGGTGCTCATCAGCTCGTTCCACTCAATCGGGCTCTGGCGTAGTGGCAGCGGATGGCCGAGCAGGGTATCGCCCCCCAGCTGTTGCCAGCGCTGGGTCAACTGTTCGGCGCGGGCTTCCAGTTCCGGTAGGTGCTGCTGGCGAACCGCCAGCTGGCGTGCCAGCTCCTGACGCTCGCTCTCGCACTGAATGTATTGATGGTTGAGCCGCTCCCATTCGAGTTCGAGGCTTCTGGCCCGCTCCGCCAGCTGACCCAGAATGCCCGCCACCTGCGGTTGGCTCTGGCTGTAGGGATGCTCCTCGGAACCGCACAGCGGGCAGGGGGAGCCATCGCTCAGAATATGGCGATACTGCTCGAAGCTGGCGATGGCGCGGGATTGCTCCAGCGCGTGGCGCGCCTCATCCCGCTGCAGGGCGAGCCGCTCGCGGGCCGGTGCCAGCTCTTCGCTTAGGGTGGCGAGCTTGCCCAGCGCCTGCTCCAGCTGGGCAATCTCCTGCTGCAAGCGGCCATGCTGTTCGCCGTGGTTACGGCCATAATCGGCAAGCTCCAGCAGCTGGCGCAGCTGACCCAGTTGTTCAGTCTGCTGCTGCCACTGCTCCTGCGCCTTGGCGAGGCGGCTCTCCCACTGTTGCTCCTGCAGCTCGTTCTGTTGCTGTTGCAGCCGCTCCTGCTCGCGCTGCCAGTAGTCGCGCTCCTGCTGACCTTGCTCCAGCTGGCGCTGCAACTGTTGCAGGGCGCGCAGCTTGTGATCCCGCAGGGTGAGCAGCTGTTGCAGCTTGTCGGCATCCTCGGCCCAATCCTGCATGGCGGTGAGCAGGGGCTGCCACTGGCGGGCAACCGGTGCCAGCTCCTTGTGCTCTTCGAGCCAAAGGCCCCACTGCTGGTGCTGCTGCTTGAGCAGCTCCACCTGTCGGCTCTGCTCGCGCCAGCCCTGCTCCAGCGTGAGTTGCACTTCTCGCTCTTGCGCCCCCTCCTGCTGGATCTTCTGCAACTGCTGCACTTTTTCCCGGATGCGGGTATCGAGCTCCTGCGCCCGCTTGAGTTCGGGTTGCAGGGCACCCCATTCCCGCTCGGCGGCGATCTTCTCCGCCAGCAGCTGCTGCTCGGTCAGCGCGCTCTGTTGGGTCTGCTCCTCGAGCTTGGCCAGCTCCGGCCCCAGCTCGGCGATCACCTTCTCCTGCTGCTGCACTTCCAGAGTGAGGCGGGCCAGCTCGTCGTGATCGGCGCGGGCCACCTGGGCCTGTTCGGCACGGGCAAACTCCTCGCGCTCGGGGGCCGCGGCGCCGTGGGCCTGCAGGGCGGCATCGAGCGCCGCCTGTCCCTCGGCGCAGCCCTGCAGTTGGGCGGCAATGCGGCTGTTGAGATCGCGCAGGTCCTGCATCAGCTGCTGTTGTTGCTGCTCGTGCTTGAGGGTGGTGGAGAGGCTCACCTGCTGGCTTACCCACTGTTCGCGGGTCGCTTCGTCCATCAGCGCCACGTCGCCGAGGCGCTGGGCGATGGTGGCCAGCTTCTGCTGCTCTTCCCGCGCCCGTTCATAGGTCTGAATGGAGATGGCGGAGTAGAGCTCGGTGCCGGTCATCCGTTCGAGCAGGGCGGAGCGCTCGTTGGCATCCGATTTGAGAAAGGCGGCAAATTCCCCCTGTGGCAGGATCACCGCGCGGCGGAACTGCTCCCAGGAGAGACCCACCAGCTCGTCGATGCGATCCTGCAGCTCCCGCTTGCTGCCGGAGAAAACCTGCCCTGACTCCACATCGGTCAGGGTGCGCTCCTGCGCCTGAAAGCGCCCCTCCGAGCGGTTGCGCGCCCTGCGCACCGCCCAGCGGGCCAGCCAAATGCGGCCATCGCAGCCACGAAACTGCACCTCGGCAAAACCGCTGGCGTGGCCGCGGCTGAGAATGCCACGCACGTCGTTGGCCTTGAGTTTCTCCTCATCATCCATGCGGCCCACTTCGGCCACGTTCTTGCGATTGGCGATAAAGCGCGGCATCTCGTCGTAGAGGGCCAGACAAATGGCGTCGAGCAATGTGCTCTTGCCCGCGCCGGTGTTGCCGGTGATGGCAAACAGACCGGCGGCGCCGAGCGCCCCCCTGGTAAAGTCGATGGTGAAGGGGCCGGTCAGACTGGCTAGATTCTCACCTGACAGAGACAAGATTTTCATTGGTTTGACTCCTTCACCTGCTCCAGGATCTCTTCAAACGAGGCAACCAGCCCAGCCTCGGGCTCCCCTTCAAACTGGCGCTGATAGCAGAGGCGAAACACCTCGGTGGGGGAGAGCTCATCGAGCCTGCGCCGCTCGCGACCATCGGCCAGCCCTTCCCCCGAGCCCTGATACTGGGTGTTGATGCGGGCCAGACGCACCGGTTTGTCTGCGATGGCCGCCAGAATACGCTCGCGGATGCGGGCCTCGGGCTTGGGCAGCAGCAGCCGCACTTCGAGGAAGGGTTGTGCCTCTTGTGGACAAGCTGGCAGCTCGAGCGATGCGATGGCGTTCAGCGCGTCGTCGAGGGTGCTCTGGGGCAGGCGGATCATCTCCACCGCGCGCGGCACCGGGATCCGCTCCAGCCCGGCCAGTTTGCCTTCTGCAAAGGTCACTTCCAGCACCTGATGGTTGTAGTTGGCTTCGGCAAGCGAGAGCGGTAGTGGCGAGCCGCTGTAGTGCACCCCCTCGGCCGGGCTTTGGGCCAGATGGAGGTGACCGAGCGCCGTGTAATCAGCCGCGGCAAACAGGTCGACAGGCAGGGCGTGCTGGTTGCCGCCGAGCACCCGCCGCTCAGAAAGCTCCGAGAGCTGGCCTGCCGCCAGATAGGCGTGGCCCATGGCGATTAGCGGCAGATCCGCCCCGCAGCGGTCGCGCCCCTCGGCCAACACTTCTGCGTAGACTTGGCGTACCCCTTCGATCAGCCTGTCCTGCCCCTCTGCCAACGGCTCCACCCGCAAGTCGCTGCTGCGCAGGAACGGCACGGCGGCGCACCAGGCGGCAATGTTGCCCTCCCGGTCTTGCAGCGGTACCAGCAGGCGGTCGGTTTCGAGCTTGCCTTCACTGTCGCGGCTGATGCTGCCCACCAGATGCAGATCGAAGGCCCGCAGCAGTTCGTGGGGGGCATCCAGCTTGGAAGGGGAGTCGTGGTTGCCGCCGATCAGCACCATGTTGAGGTGGGGCATCTCGGCGCGCAGCCGCGCCAGAAAACGGTAGAGCTGTTGCCAGGCGCTGGCGGGAGGATTGGCGGTATCAAACAGATCGCCCGCCACCAGCAGGGCGTCGATCTCGCGCGCCTTGAGGGTGTCGCTCAGCCAGTCGAGGAAGGCATCGTGTTCAAAACGGCGGTCATGGCCATGAAGTTGATGGCCAAGGTGCCAGTCGGCGGTATGGAGGATTTTCATTGGAAAGCAGCCCGGTTGCAGGGATGGTGCCCGCGGCACCCGATGAAGACAAGATGAGGATGCCCCGTGCTTTTTTCAAGTAAAACAGGGGGCTGGCATCGATTCAGGCCGGTTCGCAGCACATCCGGTATTGGGGGTGGCCGGTGAGGGGATCGGACTCCTCGGCCTCGATGACAAAACCGTGGCGGCGATAGAAACGCACCGCCTGATCATTCTCGACAAAGACCCGGGCGTGGAGCGACGCCCCCTGACGCTTCGCCTCCTGCAGCAGGGCGTGGCCGACGCCGCGGCCCTGACGGTCGGGGCGCACGAACAGGGCGGCGAGATAGTTATCTACCAGCGCCATAAAACCGAGCAGATCGCCGCGCTCCTCGAACACCCAGATGGCGGCGCGATCGAGATAGCGGGTACGCAGATCCTCCTGGGCCTGCCACCAGCAGGAGGCATCGACGAAATCGTGGGCCTGCAGGGAGGCCAGCAGCCAGATTTCAACGACCTCTTCCATGTCTTCCGGGCGACTTGGCCGTAACATAATTTCATCCTTGTTAACAACTGGCACTCTCGCAGTCTAGGGGAACTTGGCAAGGGCTCAGGTGTTATAAATGAGACCCTGTGAGGTCGATCGCCCTTTATTTAGCGAGAATGATTGGCTGATCACAAAGCGCCTCTCTAGTACAATGCCCGCCGGACAATCTAGAGACCGAGGACGCCATGTGGTTTAAAAACCTGCAGATTTATCGCTTTACCCGCCCCTTTGACCTGACCGTGGATCAGCTGGAAACCCAGCTGGAAGCCTGTGCCTTCACCCCTTGCGGCAGTCAGGACATCTCCCGTTTCGGGTGGGTCAAGCCCCTTGGCAAATTCGGCTCAACCCTGACCCACTCTGCCTCCGGCCACATCCTCATTTGCGCCCGCAAAGAGGAGAAGATGCTGCCCGGTAGCGTGGTCAAGGAGATGCTGGCCGAGAAGGTAGAAGCGATCGAGTTCGAACAGGGACGCGCCCTCAAGAAGAAAGAGAAGGAAGCGCTGAAAGAGGAGATCCTCCACACCCTGCTGCCCCGTGCCTTTAGTCGTACCAGCCAGACCTTCGCCTGGATCAATCCGGCCGACAATTTAATGGTGGTGGACGCAGGTTCTGCCAAGAAGGCGGACGATCTGCTGGCGCTGTTGCGCAAATCCATCGGCTCCCTGCCGGTGGTGCCGGTGGCCCTCAAGAACCCGCCCGAGATCACCATGACCGAGTGGTTGAACGAGGGCAATCTGCCCGCTTCCTTCACTCTGGAAGACGAAGCCGAGCTGCGCAGTGCCATGGAGCACGGCGGCATCATCCGCTGCAAACAGCAGGATCTGATGACCGACGAGATCAAAAACCACTTGGCCAACGACAAGCTGGTGACCAAGCTGGCCCTCAACTGGGGCGAGACTGTCAGCTTCGTGCTGGGGGATGATCTCTCCATCAAGCGCCTGAAATTCAGCGAAGAGCTGCGCGAACAGAACGACGACGTCACCAGCGAAGATCCGGCCGCCCGTCTGGATGCCGACTTCGCGCTGGTCACCTCCGAGCTGGCCCAGTTTATCCCGGCGCTGTTTGCCGCCCTGGGTGGCGAGGAGCAGTCCATCTAACCGGACTTGCGCCTGTTTGGCCTCTGCCATCCCATCGTAAAAACCGCCTTCGGGCGGTTTTTTTGTGGGCAACAGATGGGCGGGTGGCCGTTATGCAGAAAGGGATGGGGGCAAGGAAGGCTGCAAAAAGAGAGGGCCGACAAGTGATTTGTCGGCCCTTTCAGGTTTAGTCAGGCTGTTTTGAAATGAGCCACGCGCTGTTACTGAATGCCCGGCAGCTCCACATCAAAAATCAGCACGAAGGCTTAGTGGGATATTGCCACAGGGGCGTTCTGCGCGGTTACTGGATACCCAACAACTCTACGTCGAAGATCAGCACCGATCCCGGCGGGATTTTGCCCGCGGCGCGGTCGCCGTAGGCGAGGTTGGCGGGGATGTAGAAACGGGTCTTCTCACCTTCCACCATCAGCTGTACCCCTTCGGTCCAGCCAGCGATCACCTGATTGAGACCAAACTCGATGGGCTCGCCACGAGCGACCGAGCTGTCAAAGACGGTACCGTCCAGCAGCTTGCCCTCGTAGTGCACCTTCACCTTGCTGGTGGCGGTGGGATGAACGGTGCCGGTGCCCGGGGTCAGCACTTCGTACTGCAGGCCGGAGGCGGTAGTGGTCACCAGCGGCTTCTCCTTGTTGCTGGCGAGGAACTCGGCGCCAATCCGCACGTTCTCAACAGCCTGTTTTTTGCTGTTGCTGCTGGAGTAGAAGTAGTAGGCCACACCGGCAATGAGCAGCGCGATCAGTATGAATTTCATCGGTTTTTCCTGTTCCATGAAATGTAAAAAGTGCAATGAGGGCGCCATCTTATCGCGCACCGCTCCTGATGGCGAGCCACAGGGCGGGAGGATGTGAGCGGGCAGGCAAAGCCCGGCGACGTAGACGCAAAAAGGGGCGAGTCGGTGACTCGCCCCTTGTCATGGCGGCGGCGCTTACTTGGCGGCCACCATCATCAGGGCGGGCAGGGCGAAGAAGAGACCCGCCACATAACCCAGTGCCAGCAGCTTGTTCTCGCTGCCTACCCGGGCCAGCCCCTCTGCGGCGCGCACCGGCAGGTCACGCAGCAAGGGGATGCCATAGATGAGCACCACGGCGAAGACGTTGAACAGCACGTGGACCAGCGCAATGGTCATGGCCAGCTGGGCACCGGCTCCGCTGATGGCGGTGGCAGCGAGCAGGGCGGTGATGGTGGTGCCGATATTTGCCCCCAGGGTGAAGGGGTAGAGCTGACGAGTGCTGAACACGCCGCCACCGGCCAGCGGGATCATCAGGCTGGTGGTGGTGGAGGAGGACTGCACCATGATGGTCACCAATGCACCCGAGGTGATGCCGGTCAGCGGGCCACGGCCCAGCGCCTTGTGCAGCAGCTCTTTGGCGCGGCCGACCAGTACCTGTTGCAGCACTTTGCCGAGCCAGGTGACGCAGGCGAGGATCAGCAGGATACCGATGACGATGGTGGCGATGGCGGCACCCTTGCCCGGCAGGAAGGCGACGGCGCTATCGATCAGCTGCTGGGCCGGTGCGGTCAGCGGCTTCATGAAATCCATGCCCTTCATCGACATGTCGGCGGAGCCCACCAGCAGGTTGGCCAGCCACTCGGCGCTGTGTTGCAGCAGGCCGAACATCAGCTCCAGCGGCAGGAAGATAAACACCGCCAGCAGGTTGAAGAAGTCGTGCACGGTGGCGGCGGCGAAGGCGCGGCGGAACTCGGATCTGTCACGGATATGACCCATGGAGACGATGGTGTTGGTGATGGTGGTGCCGAGGTTGGCCCCCATTACCATGGGGATGGCCATGCCGATGGGCAGGCCGCCCGCCACCAGACCGACGATCACCGAGGTGACGGTGCTGGAGGATTGCACCAGCGCGGTAGCGAGAATGCCGAGCAGCAGGGCGACAAAGGGGTTGTTGGCAAAGGCGAAGATCCGGGCTGCACCCTCGGCGCCGCCGGAGAAATCTTTGAAGCCGTGGGAGATGGCGGCCACGGCGACCAGGATCAGGTAGACCAGTACGATGACACTCATCCAGTTGAACAGGGCGCGGGTCGCGGGCGGCTGTGACAAGGAGTGATGGTGTTGCATAAAGCCTCTTGGGACGGTCGTTCCGTCTTGGGTAGTTGATGACCCGCGCATTTAATCAGTGGTAAATGACAGAAATATGACAAAGTGACACTTTTGTGATGGTTTGATGACTGCGGTTTTTCGGGGCCGGTTCGACAAGAGGTGACGGATCAGGCCGATAATCTGGCGGCCAGGTGACTATCGACACAATAAGGCTTGTGATCCTCGGGCGGGACGCTATGCTGCGGCGTTTCTTTTGAGTCGTGGAGTAATAAGCGTGATGCGAGCATGGGTTATCTCTCTTTCCCTCGGGTTGTTGTCAGTCGGTGTGCAGGCCAAGTCAGTGCTGCAGCCGGAGTGCAATCTGGACAAGGCGCTGAAGAACGAGGCGATGGGTGCCTCCGTCGGGGTCAAGGGTCGTTGTGATACCGAGATGCTGATGCGTCAGCAGAAAGAGAAGGCGAAGGACGAGCTGAAAAATGGCACCGCCGATCTGCGCGACAAGGCGAGCGACAGCGTGCAGGGCGTCCGCGATGATGTCAACGCGACCCAGCGCAAGGCCGACAAGGCTGAAGATCAGCTGAAAAAAGCCCACAAGGATGTCAAAGCGGTGGCCAATGATCCGCTTAAGGCGGCTGCGACCGCGGTGATCAATAACGGTTGATGAGTCAGCCTTCCGGCTTGCTGCCGGGGGGCGGCGGCAAGGGCCGCCAGCGGGTCATCGACAATCGGCGATATAGCGCCGGTGAAATAGCAGAAGGGGAGCCATGGCTCCCCTTCTGTGTATCCGTTATCCGCAGAGGATCAGGCGTCAGCCGCTTCCTCGTACTGACGGAACGGGATACGGAACACCGCCAGACGCAGGAACAGATAGGTCACGCCGAGGCCAGCCCAGATCAGGCCCAGCTCCAGCGAGCTCTGCTCCAGGTTGATCCACAGGGCACCGATGGTGGCGGCGCCGAGCAGCGGCATCAACAGGTAGATGAGGTGATCCTTGAGGGTCTTGTTGCGCTTCTCGCGCACCCAGAACTGACCGATCACCGACAGGTTGACGAAGCTGAACGCCACCAGCGCCCCGAAGTTGACCAGCGCCAGCGCGGTATCCAGATCAAACGACACGGCGGAGAGGGCCAGACCGCCCACCATCAGCACGTTGATGGCCGGGGTGCGGTATTTCGGGTGGATGTAGCCAAACACCCGCTCCGGGATCATCCGGTCACGTCCCATCACGTAGAGGATGCGCGAGACACCGGCGTGAGCCGCCATGCCGGAGGCCAGCACTGCAACGGTGGTGCAGACCAGTACCACGGACTGGAAGAAGGTGCCGCCAACGTAGAGCGCGATCTCCGGCAGTACCGCATCCGGATGCTGGAAGCGGGAGAGGCTCGGGAAGTAGAGCTGCAGGCAGTAAGAGACCACCACGAAGATGACGCCACCGATGAGGGCCGTCAGCACGATCGCCTTGGGGATCACCTTGCCGGCGTTTGGAGTCTCTTCGGAGAGGGAGCTCAGACCGTCAAAGCCGAGGAACGAGAAGCAGAGGATGGTCGCACCGGTAAAGAGCGGCACCATCTGGGCAGAGTCGAAGTGGAACGGACGGCTGCTCATCAGGGTGCCCGCGCCTTCACCGTGGTAGATGCCCCACGCCATCAGGCCGATAAAGAGGGTGATGATGGCGAGCTGGATCACCACGATCAGACCGTTGAAGTTGGCCACCAGATTGATGCCGCGCAGGTTCAGGAAGGTCATCACGGTCACCAGACCGAAGATGAACACCCAGGGCTCGACGCCCGGGAACATGGCGGTCAGGTAGATCTTGGCCAGGAGGATGTTGATCATCGGCATGAACATGTAGTCGAGCAGGGATGACCAGCCGACCATGAAACCGACGTAGGGGTTGAACACCTTCTGGGCATAGGTATAGGCGGAGCCCGCAGAGGGGAACTTGCGTACCAGATGACCGTAGCTGAAGGCGGTGAGCAGGATGCCACCCAGAGCCAGCAGATAGGCGGTGGCGACCCGGCCTTCGGTGATGTCACCGACGATGGCGAAGGTGTCGAAGACAGCCATGGGGGTCAGATAGGCCAGACCCATCACAATCACTTGTGTCAGGGTAAGGGTCTTGAGCAGCTTGGCGTTTTGCGATGCCATTACGCTTTCTCCTCAATCAGTGCCGCAGCACGTGCTTGCAACGAGCGCAGGGATACGATGGATTCGCAAGCCTGTACATCAAGGGCGCCGGGGAGGCGCATACCGGGCTGTACCGGCAGGAAAGCATTAAAACGCCCCATTGTTATCCTCTCAACGTCGGGAGATTGTTTGGCAATCTCGAATATCACTTCCGGAAACGTTCCGGCCTCTTGTGGTGGGTTTGTACTGCACTTCAAAATAGAAAAACCGATGTCGCAGTGAACATCGGTCCTTTATTGGCGGCGTATTGTGCATTCGGTCAGCCCCCTTGACAAGCAATAATGGCCGAAAAACCGCATTTTTTTTGCATAACCGGGTGGCAGGTAAGTGGTCACTCGCCCCCTGCGGCTCGTCCCGGGCCTCCCCCCCTTTTTCGGGGGGGTAAACGTCCCCTTCCGTTGCGTATGAAAAAACGGCAAATCTGCGCTGCAGGGTGCATAAAGCCTCAACATTGATCCTGATCATATTTGCCATGGCCTGCCCGTGAGCGGGTCATGCCATGTTATCGGCTGACGGGTGAGATAGAGGGGGACGTGGAGGGAAATATTGCCTGCATATCCATTCACTTTAATGACTATGCTCATGGCGCAGTTTGGCCACGGCCGTGGCATGGCGAACTATGCGGGTGGGTAGTTATTTGAAATCAGTCACACTTCTCGCAAAAACTGCACTTCGGGAAACCCGCGCACCGCAGAAACAACAAGGAGCCCGCAGGCTCCTTGGTTGTTTATCGGAGGAGGGTGCCAGCGATTACTGGGCGATCTCCACCTTGTCGGCAGTATGCAGCGGGATGCGGAATACGGTGAGGCGCAGGAACAGGTAGATGGCCCCCAGCGCCGCCCAGATCAGCCCCAGCTCGAAGGAGGAGGGCTCGAGGTTGAGCCACAGTACCCCGATGCAGGCGGCGCCACAGAGCGGCAGCAGCAGATACATCAGGTGATCCTTGAGACACTTGTTGCGACCGAGCTTCACATAGAAGTGGGCAATCACCGCCAGATTGACGAAGGTGAAGGCCACCAGAGCGCCGAAGTTGATCAGCGCCAGCGCCATCTCCAGATCCAGCGACACCGCAGAGAGGGCCAGCAGGCCGACCAGCAACACGTTGAACGCCGGAGTCTGCCACTTCGGATGGATGTAACCGAAGAAGCGGGCGGGCAGGGCGCGATCACGACCCATCACGTAGAGCAGGCGCGATACACCGGCGTGGGAGGCGAGCCCCGAGGCCAGCACTGCCACAGTAGTGCAGACCAGTACCACCGCCTGGAACAGCTTGCCGCCGACATAGAGGGCGATCTCCGGCAGTACCGCATCCGGATGCTGGAAGCGAGAGATGTCCGGGAAGTAGAGCTGCAGGAAGTAGGAGGTGGTGACAAACAGCACGCCGCCGATCAGCGCCGTCAGCACGATGGCGCGGGGGATCACCCGATCCGCGTCCGGGGTCTCTTCCGACAGGGTACTGATGGCGTCAAAGCCGAGGAACGACAGACAGAGGATGGAGGCCCCCATCAGCAGCGGCGACACCTGGATCTGCCCGGAGAAGAAGGGACGGCTGCTCGCCACGGTGCCCAGCCCCTCACCGTTGTGAACGCCCCAGGCGATCAGTCCGATGAAGATGGCGATGATGCTGAACTGCATCACCACAATCAGGCTGTTGAAGTTGGCCACCAGCTTGATGCCGCGCAGGTTGAGGGCGGTCATCACCACCGCCAGACCGAAGATATAGGTCCAGGGCTCTACCTCAGGGAACAGGGCGCCCAGATAGATCTTGGCCAGCAGCATGTTGATCATCGGCATGAACATGTAGTCGAGCAGGGAGGTCCAGCCCACCATAAAGCCGACATAGGGGTGAAACACCTTTTGGGCATAGGTATAGGCGGAGCCGGCTGACGGGAACTTGCGCACCAGATGGCCGTAGCTCAGGGCAGTGAACAGCATGCCGATCAGGGCAAACAGGTAGGCGGTCGGCACATGGCCTTCGGTGATCTCGGTGACGATGCCGAAGGTGTCGAACACCGCCATGGGGGTGAGGTACGCCAGTCCCATAACCACGACTTGCCACAGCTTGAGGGTCTTTTTCAGACCAACCTGTTGGGCCGCCATTATGCATGTTCCTCATGCAGTGCCAGAGTGGCACGGTCCATCAACGAAACCGGGAGAGAGGCCCGGGAATCAAGGGCGCCAGGGCGGCGCACACCGGCCATGGCCGGTTGGAAAGCATTGAGATGCCCCATGTTGTTCCTCACAGAATGTGGTGTCGGGAGATTGCTGCCAATCTCGCTATCTTTTCCGGGGGTGATCCGGCCTCGTTTATGGGTTTGTTCACTGGTTAAAAAAGAACCGATGCCATTGTTTTACATCGGTTCTTTCAGTGGCGGCGCATTGTGCATTTGCAGGGCCCCCTTGACAAGAAAAAAAGGGGGCAAAATTGCATTTATTTGCACAGGTGAGCGGTCACTTTCCTGCTGGTCAGGCCAGCACGGCCTCCAGTGATTTTTCAAGGAGTTGCAGCCCCTCGTCAATCACTGCCGCAGGGGCAGTCAGGGGGGCGAGAAAACGGATGACATTTGCGCGCACCCCGCATGAGAGCAGGACCAGACCGCGCTTGCCCGCCTCGGCCACCAGTCGTTTGGTGAGGTCGGGATCGGGCTGGCTGGCATCGCGCTGTTTCACCAGCTCCATGGCCACCATGGCACCGGGGCCGCGAATTTGACCTATGCAGTCAAAACGCTCGGCTATGCGTTCCAGCCCTGCCTTGATCTGCTCGCCCTGATCCAGCGCTTTCTGGTTGAGTTTTTCCTCATCGATCACCTGCAATACCGCCAGTGCCGCGGCGCAGGCGATGGGGGATCCCGCATAGGTGCCACCCAGGCCGCCCGGCTTGGCCGAGTTCATGATCTCCGCCTTGCCCACCACGGCGGAGAGGGGGAAGCCCCCCGCCAGACTCTTGGCCAGGGTCATGATGTCGGGTTCAACCCCCGAATACTCGGTGGCGAAGGTCTTGCCGGTGCGGCAGAAACCGCTCTGGATCTCGTCGCAAATCAGCAGAATGCCGTGCTGGTCGCAGACGCTGCGCAGTTTTTGCATAAAGCTCGGGGAGGCGGGATAGAAGCCCCCTTCACCCTGCACCGGTTCGATGATGATGGCGGCCACGCGACTCGGCTCGATATCGGCGCTGAAGCAGAGGTCGAGGGCGTGCAGGGCATCCTCTTCACTCACCCCGAGATAGTCGGCGGGGAAGGGGATGTGGTAGACCTCCCCCGGGAAGGGGCCAAAGCCGGTCTTGTAGGGCACCACTTTGCCGGTGAGCGCCATCCCCATCATGGTGCGGCCGTGAAAGCCCCCCTTGAAGGCGATGGTGCCGCTACGGCCGGTGTGGGCACGGGCAATCTTGATGGCGTTCTCGACCGCCTCGGCGCCAGTGGAGAGAAACAGGGTGCGCTTCGGCGTCGGGCCGGGCACCAGGGCGTTGAGCTTTTCTGCCAGCTCGATATAGCCGGGATAGGGGGTGACCTGGAAGCAGGTGTGGCTGAATTTTTCCAGCTGTTCACGCACTGCCGCCAACACTTTGGGGTGGTTGTGGCCGGTGTTGAGCACGGCGATGCCGGAGGCAAAGTCGATATAGCGGTTGCCCTCCACATCCCACAGCTCGGCATTTTGCGCCCGGTCGATAAAGACCGGCAGCAGGGTGCCGACGCCGTTGACCACGGCCGCTTCGCGGCGCGCTTGCCACGCCTTGTTTGATTCTGACTGACTCATCTTTCCTCCCTGAGGGGCCGCAGCCCCGATATTCCCTGAACATGTGGCGGGCGATCTGGCGCCCATTGCCGCCGATCGGTGCAGATCGGCAGCCTGTGGTTTGCTCTGCAGCAGCCCTCTTGAGGTGAACAGTGGGCCACATTTAGCCCCCTGCCGCCTAGGGTGAGCTGCTGCATCTATCTATCAAAGCGATGGATTGAGTGGCCAAGGCATCTGTGAATGGGATGCCTTGGCTCTCTGCTGCCCTAGCGAATGGCGCCAAAGCAGAGGTATTTGGTCTCCAGATACTCCTCCAGCCCCTCGGCGGCCCCTTCCCGGCCCAGACCCGACTCCTTGATGCCACCAAAGGGGGCCAGCTCGGTTGAGATGATCCCCTCGTTGATGCCGACCATGCCGTATTCCAGCTGCTCGGCCACCCGCCACACCCGGGCGATGTCGCGGCCATAGAAGTAGGCGGCGAGCCCGTAGGGGGTGTCGTTGGCAATGGCGATGGCCTCGGCTTCGGTCTCGAAGCGCACCAGCGGCGCGACCGGGCCGAAGATCTCCTCCTGCAGGATGGGGTTGGTTTTAGCCACCTTGCCCAAAATGGTGGGTTGGTAGAAGAGGGGGCCGGCGGGATGGGCTTCGCCCCCCAGCAGCAGCTCGGCACCGGCGGCGACCGATTGCTGCACCAGTTCGGCCACCTTGCTGGCGGCGGCGGGGTTGATCAGCGGGCCAATCTGGGTGCCCTCTGCCATGCCATCCCCCACCTTGAAGGCACTGACGGCAGCGGTCAGTTTCTCGGCAAAGGCGTCGTAGACGCTGGCCTGCACCAGAATGCGGTTGGCGCAGACGCAGGTCTGCCCGGCGTTGCGGTATTTGGAGGCGAGCGCCCCGGCCACCGCGGCATCGAGGTCGGCGTCGTCAAAGACGATAAAGGGGGCGTTGCCACCCAGCTCCAGCGACAGCTTTTTCATTGTGTCGGCGCACTGGCGCATCAGCAGCTTGCCGATGCGGGTGGAGCCGGTGAAGGAGAGCTTGCGCACAGTCGGGTTGTTGCACAGCTCGTTGCCCACCGCGCTCGCCTGATGGCTGGTGACGATGTTGATGACCCCGGCGGGGATCCCTGCCTGCTCGGCAAGCAGCGCCAGTGCCAGCGCGCAGAGCGGGGTCTCGGCGGCGGGCTTGATGACGATGGTGCAACCGGCGGCCAGCGCCGGGCCCGCCTTGCGGGTGATCATGGCAATCGGGAAGTTCCACGGGGTGATGGCGGCGACGACCCCGACCGGCTGCTTGATGGTGGCCAGCCGGCGATCACCGCTAAAGCCCGGGATGGTGCGGCCATAGGCGCGTTTGCCCTCCTCGGCGAACCACTGGATAAAGCTGGCGCCGTAGGCCACCTCGCCCTTGGCTTCCGCCAGCGGCTTGCCCTGCTCGCAGGTCATGATGCGGGCCAGCTCGTCGCTGTGGGCGGTGATGGCGGCAAACCAGGCGTAGAGCTTGTTGCTGCGCTCTTTGGCGGTCAGCGCGGCCCAGGCGGGTTGCGCCGCGTGGGCCGCCGCGATGGCGCGGCGGGTATCCTCGGCATCCATGTCGGGCACCTGGGTAATGACGGCGCCGCTGGCGGGGTTGGTGACCTCGAAGGTGCGGCCGCTGGCGGCATGGCACCACTGTCCATCTATATAGGCGCGGGATGTGATCAAGCTGGAGTGAGATGTTGTTCCTGACATGAGAAGCCTCGAGTGTGGGTCAGAGCAGCTGGTTGCCGGAGTGAGCCGACCCTTCCTGCGCCGCTGCCGTATAAAATAATAAGCACAGGAAGACCATAATTTGAGCTGAAATGTTTTTCAAGTGTTAAATATATTTGAATTGCCGGGGGGCGTCATGCTAGAAAATGGGCTGTGTAGCGCGTTTTTCCCCGTTCGCTTGCTGGCTGCAAGTGGGCAAGCGACCGGGAGACGGTAAATCAGGTGTGCAAAATAATGAACGGTTGCGCTGTGTAACATAGTGAACGGCAAGGGAAAGCTGGTCGGCTATTTTAACCAGTAGGGTAAACAGGCCACGCGTGATCCGAGGCGATCACGCGCGAGCAGGGGAGGCTGATGATGCAAGGATGCAGAGATAGCGCAGCAAGAGGGGGCTTGCCATGAGCGGGCCACAGAGCAGGGAGAGCGTGGCCCGTGGGCTGGGTGCGGCAGACGCTGGGGCGCACACCATGGGGGAACGATTGGCGGCGGTGCGCCATCAGCTGGGGCTCTCCCAGCGGCGAGCGGCCGAGCTGAGCGGCCTGACCCACGGCGCCATCTGCATGATCGAGCAGGACAAGGTGAGCCCCTCGGTCGCTTCCCTGCAAAAGCTGCTCACCATCTACGGCCTGCCGCTGTCGCGCTTCTTCGCCGAGGAGGAGAGCCGCACTCCGGAGGTGGTGATCAAGGCTGATCAGCTGATCGAGCTGGGCAGTCAGGGGGTCTCCCTCAAGCTGGTGCACAACGGCAACAACCGTCGCCAGCTCGGCTTTATGCTGGAGACCTATCCCCCCGGCACCGACACCGGAGGTCAGGTGACCCATCAGGGGGAAGAGGTCGGCACTGTGCTGGAGGGGTCGGTGATCCTGACGGTGGCGGGCCAGAGTTATCAGCTGGAGGCGGGCGACAGCTATGTGATCGACACCGGCGAGCCCCACAGCTTCAGCAATCCGTCGGGGGAGACCTGTCGCATCGTCAGCGCCCACACCCCGGCCAGTTTTTAATCCAGGCAGTAGTTTGGCAACCGAACCGGTAAGGAAACAGGGATCATGACCGAACATGTAAACAGTTACTACGCAGCCAGCGCCAATAAACACGCGCCCTACCCGACATTGACCGAGCAGCTGGAGTGTGACGTCTGCGTCATCGGGGCAGGTTATACCGGCCTCTCCAGCGCCCTGCATCTGGTGGAGAAGGGCTACAAGGTGGTGGTGCTGGAGGCGGCCCGGGTCGGCTTTGGCGCCAGCGGCCGCAACGGCGGCCAGATCGTCAACTCCTACAGCCGCGACATCGACACCATAGAAGCGAACTGCCCGCCGGATCAGGCCAGGCTGCTCGGTTCCATGTTGTTTGAGGGGGGCCAGATTATCCGCGAGCGGATCAAGCGCTACAACATCCAGTGCGATCTGCAGGAGGGGGGCGTCTTTGCCGCCGAGACCGAGAAGCAGCTGCACGAGCTCAAATCCCAATACGCCCGCTGGCAGAAGTGGGGCAACGACCAGCTGGAGCTGCTCGATGCCAAGGGGGTGCGCGAGGTGGTCGCGAGCGATCGCTACGTCGGCGCCCTGCTCGACAAGAGCGGCGGCCACATTCATCCCCTCAATCTGGCGTTGGGGGAGGCCGAAGCGATCCGCATGCAGGGGGGGCAGATCTTCGAGCAGTCCGCCGTCACCAGCATCACCCCGGGGCAGCCGGCACTGATCAAGACCGCCAAGGGGGCGGTGAAGGCGCGCTTTGTGGTGGTGGCGGGCAACGCCTACCTCGGCAATTTGGTACCCGAGCTGGCGGGCAAGAGCATGCCCTGCGGCACGCAAGTGATCGCCACCGAAGTGCTGGGGGAGGAGCGGGCCCGTTCACTGTTGCCGCAAAACTACTGTCTGGAGGATTGCAACTACCTGCTCGACTACTACCGCACCTCCGGCGATCACCGGCTGCTCTATGGCGGCGGCGTGGTCTATGGCGCGCGGGATCCGGCGGATATCGAGCGGCTGATCATCCCCAAGATGCTGAAAACTTTCCCGCAACTGGCGGGGGTCAAGGTGGAGTACACCTGGACCGGCAACTTCCTGCTCACCCTGTCGCGGCTGCCGCAATTTGGTCGCATCGGCCCCAACATCTACTACATGCAGGGCTACAGCGGCCACGGCGTCACCTGCACCCATCTGGCGGGCAAGCTGCTCTCCGAGGTGCTGAGCGGTCAGGCGGAGCGCTTCGATGCCTTTGCCAAACTGCCGCACTACCCTTTCCCGGGTGGTCGGCTGTTCCGTATCCCCTTCACCGCCGCGGGCGCCGCCTGGTATACCCTGCGCGACCGGTTGGGGGTATAAGGGCCGCCCGGCGAGAGATGCGTGCTGGTGCTTGCCGCTCTGCGAGCGCAGATGCCAGCAGCAATGCCGGAAACAACGAGGCCACCGCGAGGGTGGCCTTGTTGTTTATCAAACTGCAGTGCGCGGTTTAGCTGTAGAAAGCTTCAACGGTGCCCTTGAGCTTGATCAGGATGGGCTGACCACGGCGATCCAGCGCCTTGGGGGAGGGGATCTTCACCCAACCTTCGCTGATGCAGTACTCCTCGACATCGGTGCGCTCTTTGCCGTTCAGGCGAATACCGATCGGGTGCTCGAAGCAGGCAGCCACATAGTGAGGGCTGCGGGGATTGCAGGAGAGGTGATCCGGCAGAGCCGGTTTGGTGCTGGTATCGCTCATCGATATAACCCGAAATGAATAAAAAGTGGGTCATTGTAGAGAATGCCGCCATGGCATTCAAGGCAGCCAAAAAACAGGTAAAGAGCGCTCGCCATCGCTATGGGCGCTCCGCTTATCCCCGTTGCCAATGCATCACCAGCTCGGGGCGGCCGCTATGCGCGCACAACTGCTGCTCACCCTCTTTGAAACCGTTGCGGCAATAGAAGCGCCGCGCCTGCTTATTCTCGGCGTAGACCGTCAACTCGAGCCGGTCATAGTGTGCCTTGAGGTGATCGAGCAGTCGGCGACCCAGCCCGTGTGACTGATAGCCAGGGGAGATAAACAGTGCGGCGACAGACCCCTGATACCAGGAGATAAAGCCCAGCAGCTGACCATCCTCCTCATAGACCCAGCTCTTGCTGGCGGGCAGGTAAATATCCCTCATCGCCGCCCGTTGCTCGAGCCAAAAAGCGGCGGGAATAAAGTCGTGGGCTTGCGCCGATGCCTGATACCAGAGCTCGACGGCGGCATCCAGATCGGCTGTTAATAATGGGCGGATCATAGTGGCCTTAATAACAAAGAGTGGAAGTAACGTAGGCTCGATGAGCGCAGCGTAATCGGCATTCGCGGTAGCGAGAGGAGGAAGAGTGCTGCGCGCCACCCGGTTCGCCACCTTGGCCAAAACGGCAAGGCTGTGATTTATGTAATCTGTGTCGCCGTCATGCCGGTTACCGTACTTTCTGTCACTGTATAAAAGCGCTCGACATTGACGGTTATATCTCCCCAGCGGGAAGATTTGACTCTGGCCTGATGCGCTTGAAAAGCCGCCTCATCAACAAAATCTTCGTAGACATCGAAGCGGCAGGGATTGAGAGGATCTTGGTTCACCTTAAAGATCAGACAGCCGGTTTCAGATCGGGTTAACTGGATATGGTTATCAAGTTCATCCTTGACCGCAGCCAAATCGTTGGGGGGGACGATAATAAATCCTTTTAATATTACTCTGCTCATTATTCACCTTGAAGGTTGAGAGGCGCCATTATTTCATGTTGAATATTTTATTAGCATTCATTTCGGCAAACTGTCCTGATAAAGTCTGCGCCAAACTTTGTTAAAGTAAGTTCTTTTCTCTCTAGTCTTGTTGATGTTTGCTTGTCTTTTATAATTGTATTTTTCAGCGTTTGAATGTCATTTATTAAATCCACCATTACTCTTGGATAGTCTTCAATTCTACGAGGGACAGAGTAATGTTTTTTCCCCACAAACTTTACTAGGGAAGGTGCGAATAAGCGGGGAAATTCTTCTCGGCTGACTCAGTCATTTCATTTCTTCATGTTTGAGCCGATTTTTTCTCCCGTAAATGCCTTGAATCAGCCTATTTAGACCGTTTCTTCGCCATTTAAGGCGTTATTCCCAGTTTTTAGTGAGATCTCTCCCACTGACGTATCATTTGGTCCGCCCGAAACAGGTTGGCCAGCGTGAATAACAT